>NZ_JBEONQ010000037.1:0-49623 GCF_040544445.1 Undibacterium sp. GrIS 1.8
TGAAGACAAAATCACTAAAAAAGCATCATTTTATTTTTTAAAAATTCAACCTTTGCTGAAACGGCTCTGATTAAGGCTGTCATGCAAAGGTCTCACACGATAATCTTTCTTATTAAAACAAATTCATTCTCACTATATGGCAACTAAAAAACGCAATTCGTTTTCTACCGTCTCTAAATCTTCAGGGAGCTCACTGGCGCCTTGGCTAGGCTTGGCCGGTATTATTATTTTGTTAGATCAACTCAGCAAAATAACGATCGCCAAACTATTTACTCTGGGCGAATCACTTCCAGTCACCTCTTTCTTCAATCTGGTGTTGGCGTATAACAAGGGCGCGGCATTCAGTTTCTTATCATCAGAATCTGGCTGGCAACGTTATTTATTTACCGCCATCGGCGTAGTTGCTGCTCTGGTGATTACTTATCTGATCAAGCAAAATGCAGGACAGCGCTTGTTTTGCTGGGCGCTAGCCTTGATTATGGGGGGTGCTCTGGGTAACGTGCTGGATCGCTTGATGTACGGTCATGTTATCGACTTTCTGGACTTCCATTACAAGGATGCGTATCACTTCGCTGCATTTAATATTGCAGATAGTGCAATTTGTGTTGGTGCAGCTTTATTTATTTTGGATGAGCTGCGTCGGGTAAAAAAATAAGGAATCATCATGCGGCTTGCTGGCAAAAAAATTGTTCTCGGCTTAACTGGTGGTGTCGCCTGTTATAAGATTGCGGAACTGACTCGCGCATTAGGCAAAGCAGGTGCGCAAGTACAAGTCGTGATGACGCAAAGTGCGACGCAATTCATCACTCCTGTGACCATGCAAGCACTGTCGGGTAATCCTGTTTATACCGATCAGTGGGATGCACGGATCCACAACAATATGCCGCATATCGACCTTACTCGTGATGCCGATGCGATAGTAGTTGCACCTTGTAGCACGAATTTCATCTCCAAACTAGCGCATGGTGCTTGCGATGATCTGCTGTCAACTCTGTGCGTAGCCCGGCCAAATCATGTGCCACTACTGGTAGCACCTGCAATGAACGTAGAGATGTGGCTCAATCCGGCAACCCAACGTAACGTCGCTGAAATTAAAAAAGACGGTATCCAAATTTTAGGGCCTGCGGCAGGTGAGCAAGCCTGCGGTGAAGTTGGCATGGGTCGGATGTTAGAGGTCGATCAGTTACTGGCAGAAATCATAGCGTCTTTTCAGGCTAAATCTCTGGCTGGAAAAGAGGTACTGATTACAGCAGGTCCGACATTTGAACCTATCGATCCAGTGCGTGGGATCACCAATTTATCATCAGGGAAAATGGGTTATGCGATTGCTCAAGCGGCGTGGGAAGCTGGAGCCAATGTCACTTTAATCTCTGGACCTACTGCATTAGATGCACCTTATGGCACGCATCGCATCTCGGTGCAGACCGCAAAGCAAATGCATGATGCTGTTATTGCGCAACTAACATCTACCGCAAAAAAACCGCAAGATATTTTTATTGCAGTAGCAGCAGTAGCTGACTGGCGCGTAACGAATACAAGTACACAAAAAATTAAAAAAACTAGCGATAGCAACACGCCGCAGCTTGAATTTGTGCAAAATCCAGATATCCTCGCTAGCGTTACAGCACTTCCAAATGCGCCTTACTGCGTTGGATTTGCCGCTGAATCTGAACATCTTTTGCAATATGGCACGGCTAAACGCATAAAGAAAAATGTGCCTCTGCTAGTTGGCAATATCGGCCACCATACTTTTGGCAAAGACGAAAATGAATTAATTTTATTTGATGCAAACGGACATACAGCTTTACCAAGAGCAAATAAACAGACGCTGGCTATTCAATTGATACAAGAAATAGCACAGCGTTTAAGCCAATAAAATTCAACACAAAATTCGCACTAAACTCTTCACTAATTTCAACACGTACGTATATCAAAGAATTCGCATGAAAAATATCGATCTGAAAATCCTCGACACTCGCATGAAAGACCAATTGCCAGCCTATGGCACGCCCGGTAGCGCAGGCTTGGATTTGCGGGCTTGTATAGATGCGCCAATTACGATTAAACCAGGTGAGACTGTTTTAATCCCCACCGGCCTGGCAATACACATAGGTGACCCAGCTTACGCCGCTATGATCTTGCCACGCAGTGGTATGGGACATAAAAACGGCATTGTATTAGGTAACCTTGTTGGCTTGATCGACTCGGACTACCAAGGTCAACTGATGGTGTCTACATGGAATCGTGGTCAAAACGAATTCACCTTGCAACCAATGGAGCGTTTGGCACAACTGATCATTGTCCCTGTATTGCAAGTCGGTTTTAATATAGTAGAAGAATTTGGTAATAGTGAGCGTGGTGAGGGTGGATTTGGTAGTACTGGCAAACACTAGGACGCATTTCGCATGACTGATCAAATTGTAAAAAAATATCAAGGGAGTTGTCATTGCGGCGCGATACGATTTGAGATTCAAACCGATTTCCCAGAACTAACTATTTGCGACTGCTCAATTTGTCGCAAGAAAAATGCGCTAATGGTTAAGGTGCACGAGAGTCAATTTGAATTATTCGCCGGAGAAGAACAGCTGAGCGAGTATCAATTCAACAGCATGACTGCGAGACATTTTTTCTGCAAAATTTGCGGTATTTATCCATTCCATCGCAAGCGCGTTACGCCGGATCATTTTGGCATCAATGTGAATTGTCTGGATAATTTTGATCCTGCTACGATTCCAGTTCGGCAAACTTTCGGTTCAAAAATGAGCTGAAAAAAACTCAGCCAAATGAATCAGAAACAAATCACAATCCAACACACGTTTAGAAAAAATAAACTAGCCAAAACAAAAAGCCCGAACTGGAGTCCGGGCTTTTTGTTTTACTAAATACTACTTTTTAAGTTTTCGACTACGTCCTGCCGATTCTCGCAAAATAGTGTAGTTCCATTCATCAGTATGCAAACCTGCATCAGTATTGACGGTTACTTTAAACAGGTCGTCCTCCCCTTTGATTCTCTGACCTGAAGCAATGTGTTTTTTATTCACATCACTTCGTTCATAAACATCAACTTCGACTTCTTTACCCTCTAAACCCGATTGAGAAAGTATCGAATCTATCGTCTTCAGTGTGTAATCAAGTACAAATACGGGGAGCGTAAAACCAACCATGTCATCCTCCTTGGTAAAATATTTTTAGAGTCGTTAAAATTCTCAGTACAAAAATAACTATGTTTTACCAAAGAGTCAGCAGTCCAAAATTACTGTACAAACTTACTTTATAAATTTACTCAACTTAAATTTACTCAACTTCTACTACTTCTTGTGAAGCCTCAGGTGGTGTTGCATCGCCCTCAGAAAATTCTAACTTGATCTGATCTTTGTCATCCAGATCAACGATGACACGACCACCACTAACTAATTTCCCGAACAATAGTTCGTCAGCCAGCGCTTTTCGTATCATGTCTTGAATCAAGCGCGCCATTGGTCTTGCGCCCATCAATGGATCAAAACCTTTTTTACCCAGGAATTTACGTAAAGACTCAGTAAAGGTAACTTCGACTTTTTTCTCATGCAATTGCTCTTCTAACTGCATTAAGAATTTATCGACAACACGCAAGATAATTTCTTCATCCAAGGCACGGAAACTAATTATCGCGTCCAGACGATTACGGAACTCCGGCGTAAACATCCGCTTAATATCCGCCATCTCGTCGCCTGCTTCTTTGCTGTCATTGAAGCCAATAGAACGTTTTTGCAAGCTCTCTGCACCTGCATTGGTTGTCATGATAATGATCACATTACGGAAATCCGCCTTGCGACCATTATTATCGGTCAGAGTGCCATGATCCATGACTTGCAACAAGATATTGAATACATCTGGATGGGCTTTCTCAATCTCATCCAGCAGCAAGACAGCATGCGGTTTCTTGTTGATCGCCTCGGTCAGCAAGCCACCTTGATCGAAACCGACATACCCCGGTGGCGCGCCGATTAAGCGGCTGACGGCATGGCGCTCCATGTATTCAGACATATCAAAGCGAATCAGCTCAATACCGAGTGTAAATGCCAGTTGCTTAGCAACTTCCGTTTTACCAACACCCGTTGGACCCGAGAATAAGAAGGAGCCGATTGGTTTGTCTGCATTGCCCAAACCAGCGCGTGCCATCTTGATCGACGCAGCTAAGGCATCAATCGCTGGTTCTTGACCAAAGACGACATTTTTCAGATCACGATCAATTGTTTTCAGCTTACTGCGGTCATCTTGGTTGACCGTTTGTGGCGGAATACGAGCGATCTTAGCAATAATATCTTCGATATCTGCTTTACCTATTGTTTTCTTTTGCTTCGATTTTGGCAATACACGTTGCGCAGCACCGGCTTCATCAATTACATCAATTGCCTTATCTGGCAGATGACGATCATTGATGAAACGTGCTGATAATTCAGCTGCGGTTGTCAATGCAGAAGCAGAATATTTAACGTTATGGTGTTCTTCAAATTTAGATTTGAGACCACGCAAAATTTGCACCGTTTGTTCAATCGTTGGCTCATTGACGTCAATTTTTTGGAAACGACGTGCTAAAGCATGATCTTTTTCAAACACGCCGCGATACTCAGTGTAAGTCGTCGCACCGATGCATTTAAGCTGACCATTAGATAAGGCAGGCTTCAATAGATTAGAGGCATCCAGAGTGCCGCCAGAAGCAGAGCCTGCTCCGATGATCGTATGGATTTCATCAATAAATAAAATGCCGTTAGGATTATCTTTAAGCTGCTTGAGCACACCTTTCAGACGTAATTCAAAATCACCACGGTATTTTGTACCGGCTAACAAAGCACCCATGTCCAGCGAATAGACGATGGAGTTTTGCAAAATCTCTGGTACGTCATTTTGCGTAATGCGCCATGCCAATCCCTCAGCAATCGCCGTTTTACCAACACCAGCCTCACCAACGAGCAAAGGATTATTTTTGCGACGACGACATAAAATTTGAATCACGCGCTCAACTTCACTGTCACGTCCAATTAATGGATCGATCCGACCTTCCGCTGCGGCCTTGTTCAAATTTTGAGTAAATTGGTCGAGAGGATTTTCTTTTTGCTGACCTTCTGCCTGTGGTTCCTCTCCACCTTCAGATGATTTTTGTGGCTCGGTCTGCTGATCTTTGCGCACGCCGTGAGAGATGAAATTAACCACATCTAGGCGGGTAACGCCTTGCTGGTGCAGATAATAAACAGCGTGTGAATCTTTTTCACCAAAAATCGCAACCAGCACATTCGCACCAGTAACTTCTTTTTTGCCATTAGATGCAGATTGCACATGCATGATAGCGCGTTGAATCACACGCTGAAAACCAAGTGTTGGTTGCGTATCTACCTCGCTGGTGCCGGGCACAGTTGGCGTATTGTCGCTGATAAAATTACTGAGAGATTTGCGTAAATCTTCAATATTTACGGCGCAAGCTCGCATTACCTCGGCAGCTGAAGGATTATCCAGCAAGGCAAGCAACAAGTGCTCGACCGTGATGAACTCATAACGAGCCTGTCTGGCTTCAACAAAAGCCATGTGCAGGCTAACTTCCAATTCTTGCGCAATCATACTTCCTCCATCACACATTGCAGGGGGTGCCCTGCCTTACGAGCGTGCGTCAACACCAGTTCCACTTTGGTTAAAGCGACATCTTTGGTATAAACCCCACAGATGCCTTTGCCGTCCCGGTGTACCTTAAGCATGATCTGCATCGCGGTTTCGCGGTCTTTATTAAAATACTCCTGAATGATGGCCACTACAAACTCCATTGGAGTGTAGTCATCATTGAGCAGCGCCACTTGGTACATGGATGGAGGTTTAAGCTTTTGTGCTTGCCGCTCCAATATCGTACCGTTTCCTTGCTTGTTTCCCATGCGTCTATTCTAGTACGTTGATTCAGTCGAGAGTCGAAAAATAAACGGATAAAAGGAGGTTTGTTTGATCAATGCACACTTAGTGACTGAATCGTACAACAACAAATCAATCACGTTTTAGTGATGTTACGCGTTTTCTTTATTTTTCGCAGATGGTGCTCAAATTCAATACATCAAGCCTGCTAATGATAATTCAATATATTTACAAATCACACGTTGATGGTCGCTTGAGGCGAAACGTTTAAGCACACTTTCATTCTTAAAGATAAATTATTAAAAATGGTAGGCAGCGCAACAACATTCACTCGAATGTATTAAATCAAAAAAGCCTAGTCTATTGTCATTAAGTAAAAAAACAACAGTGTTGCAAACAGTGTCTGATATAGCAACAAAATATCTTGACATTACTTTTTTTTCCGCCAAGAATGATATTTATTGACAACAAATGTGCAGCAAATGTCAATAGAAGTGAGCAAGTTTAGGGGAAGACTGCTTTATGCTAGGTTTCTTGCTTTTACGGCTCGTGTGATTAGTTTATATTTGAAAGATGCATTATGGCAACAGGTACCGTCAAGTGGTTCAATGATTCCAAAGGCTTTGGCTTTATCACTCCGGATGACGGCGGTGAGGATTTGTTCGCCCACTTTTCCGCAATCCAGATGAACGGCTTTAAGACTTTAAAAGAAGGTCAAAAAGTACAGTTCGAAGTCACGCAAGGCCCTAAAGGCAAGCAAGCTTCCAACATCCAAAATCCTTAATCTATTCGATTAAAGATTTAGTAAAAAGCTCCGCTTCGGCGGGGCTTTTTTTATGCATGCAGGTATTGAGCCAATAAGTGCAAGAGTCAATAATTCCATACACTACCTCCCAGTATATTTTAATCGTCCAATCAATCATTGGACAATTGGACATATTCTTAAAAAAATAGAGGGAGTATCTGCTTATCTTGATACAACTCCACAACCAATGGGAGTTGATGCGCAACTGACTTTAAAACGCAGCGGACTTTAAAACATCAGTGTTTTAACACCCTCTGCTGTGCCCAACAAACAGACATTCGCGCCTTGTTGTGCAAACAAACCTACAGTCACCACACCTACGATATTATTCATAGCCGCCTCCATCGCTACCGGATCGGCGATTTGTAAGCCATGCACGTCGATGATGATATTGCCGTTATCCGTCAACAAAGGCGCGCCATCTTTCAAACGCAAACGCGCTTCACCACCGAGGGCATTAAGCTTGCGGATAACGACGGCTTGCGCCATAGGGATCACCTCGATTGGTAGTGGAAATTTACCCAGCAAATCGACTAGCTTAGAACCATCGGCGATACAGATAAATTTGTCCGCAACTGAGGCAACAATTTTCTCGCGCGTCAGAGCCGCACCGCCCCCCTTGATCATTGCGCCTTGAGGAGTAATTTCATCCGCACCATCAATGTATACCGGCATGGAGGTGACATCATTCAAATCAAATACGTTAATCCCATGACTGCGTAAACGGGCTGCGGTTGCTTCTGACGACGCGACTGCGCCCTTGATTTTATGTTTGATCTTTGCCAATTCATCAATGAAAAAATTGGCAGTAGAACCAGTACCGACACCGACAATACTATCTTCTACAACGTACTGAATAGCGGCTTGGGCTACGGCTTGTTTAAGTTCGTCTTGAGTCATGATGCGCATTTCAAAAGTAAAGGAATAGCAGCATTTTAACGGATAGCCCGGCGTCACCAATACCGGTTCCGCAAAAACACTTCATACGTTTACAAGGACCACGTATTTGCACTTTGTATTAGATATTTGCTCGCGCCCTTATCGCAACGAATTTCAAGCTGCCATAGTAGGCTGCCACATCAGTTGGCAGCAATCAAACTACCAGCGGCGGTTCATCCATCAAGGCAACTTGCTCTCGTAATTCTAAAATCCGGTCTTGCCAATAACGCTGGGTATTGAACCAAGGGAAGGCTTGCTTGAATGCCGGATCATCCCAACGCTGTGCCAGCCAGGCGGAATAGTGCAGCATACGTAAACTCCGCAGTGCTTCAACCAGATGCAACTGACGTGGTTGGAATTCAAAAAAATCTTCATAGCCAAATACGATGTCACTCAGCTGTGCGGTCATTTCTGCTCGCGTGCCTGATAATAATAACCACAAATCCTGTATCGCCGGCCCCACGCGGCTATCGTCAAAATCCACAAAATGCGGGCCGGCATCCGTCCACAAGACGTTACCGATATGGCAATCGCCGTGCAAACGAATATGGCTGACATCCCCTGCCCTCTCAAATGCCTGCGCTACGCCGTCCAACACAAATTGCGTGACGCTGGTATAGGCCGCCAATAAATCACGCGGCATGCCGGCGTATTCCAACAAATAGGCTCTTGGCACATGTCCAAAAGTATCGAGGTTTAAGCCAGGTCGGTGCTGATAAGTCTGCTGCGCACCTACCGCATGGATACGTCCGATAAACCGCCCAAGCCACTCCAGCGTTTGCGGTTGATCCAACTCCGGCGCCCGCCCTCCTTGTCTAGGGAAAACCGAAAACCGAAATTCTTGATACTGATGCAGGCTTTGTCCATCCGCAGACACCAAGGCAGGTACGACCGGGATTTCTTGCGCGACTAATTCACGAACAAACTGATGTTCCTCCAAAATCGCGGCATCGGTCCAGCGTTGTGGGCGATAAAACTTAGCGATTAATGGCGGCCCGTCCTCCATTCCTAGCTGATACACACGGTTTTCATAGCTGTTAAGCGCTAGTAAGCGACCGTCGCATTGAAAACCTGCTGCATGCAAAGCGTCCAGCGCACATTCAGGCGTGAGTCCGGCGAAAGCATGAGTGGCGCCACCCGAGGATAAGGAATGATCTGAGGCTTCTTCCAGCAAAAAATCAGGCTGGCGATCGTCATCGTCATCCAGATCAGGGGTTATTGAATTATTGGGAGAAATTGATGTGCTCATGACTGGCATTGTACGTTCAAACTCTCCACGAACGAGAGACAAAGCGCTACACTTCCGGTATTTCACTCATTAACAATCAAGAGCACTCTTATGCACCTCGATGAACCTCTCAGCGATAAAGAATTTAACGAACTGGACAAATTTTTGATGTCCGACCGCGTAGGCGACGACGGAATGACCATGGATGCCTTGCACGGCTACCTGACCGCCATTGCCATCGGACCAGAAATGATCCCGATGACCGAGTGGTTGCCGCTGGTCTGGGGTCTGCCGGATCAAGCCGAGCTGAAGTTTAAAACGCCAAAAGAAATGGAACGCATCACCACGCTGATCGCCCGTTTTATGAATGAAATCCAGATCACATTTGAAGTCGCGCCGCAAGAGTTTGAACCTCTGTTTTGCGTCATGGAACAAGACGGCAAAGAACTGATTGATGGCGAAACCTGGGCCTGGGGCTTTTGGGAAGGCATGCAACTGCGCGAAGATGAGTGGGAACCGATCTGGGAATCCGCCATCGCGCCCTTGCTCAATCCTATCTATTTACTCGGCGCAGAAGAGATCGAAGAAGAGGAAGTGAAGCTGGTGGATACGCCGCAAAAATGTCACCTGCTCGCCATCGAACTGGAAGCGGCTATCCCGGAAATCCGCCGCTTCTGGGCGCCTTTACGAAAATCAGGCGTGGCGACAGTCAAGCGTGAGAGTCCAAAAGTAGGTCGCAATGATCCCTGCCCTTGTGGCAGCGGTAAAAAATTCAAAGCTTGTTGCGGCGCTGAACCGACAATACATTGACCTAGCTAGCTTGACCATTTTTTCAAGAGGTAGTTGATTGAATATTTACTCTAGTGAACTGCTATGGACTGAATGGCAAGTATGCTACTTTGATGCTTTCCATTCAAGATTACGGAGTACTAAATGAGCCTGCAAGAACAATTTCTACAAGCGTCAGCCGATTCAAAAAATTTGCCAGAGCGCCCTGACAACATGACGCTGCTAAAAATTTATGGCCTGTTCAAACAAGGCAGCGCAGGTGATGCAACTGGTGATCGTCCTGGTATGACTGACTTTGTGGGCCGTGCCAAATTTGATGCATGGCAAGCACTGGCAGGCACCTCACAAGAAGACGCGATGCAGCAATATATTGATCTGATCAATGGCCTGAAAGATTAAATCAACGCTGAGTTTAAGGTTCGCTTTAAAGTTCGTTTCTAAATGTCACTTAAACTTAATTAAAGCGAACTAAACCCCTTCATTCATCCGATATTGCAATGCATATTTCCACCGACAAATCCGCTCTGAATATTCCCCTGATTCATGATTTTTTGTCGCAGCATACGGCGTGGGCCAAGGCGATTCCTCTAGCCACGGTACAGCGATCGATTCAACATTCATTTTGTTTTGGCGGCTATCTTGAAGGTGAACAAGTCGCTTTTGCTCGCGTCATCACTGACCACGCGACTTTTGCCTACCTGGTAGATGTATTTGTTGTGCCAGAACAGCGCGGCAAAGGGTATAGCAAACTGCTGATTCAAGCGGTTATAGAACATAGCGAGCTTCAAGGTTTGCGTCGATTTATGCTAGCGAGCAGTGATGCGCAAGGGCTGTATCAAAAATTCGGATTTCAGGCACCCGCCAAACCTGAAATGTTGATGGAAATTAATCGTCCTAATCTCTATCTCAGCCAACAAGTGGACAAATAATAATATTATAAATAAGGGGAGTATTTTTAATTGTCCAAACCTTATCTGGACAATCTGGCATAAAACAATCATACACCCCACCAGTATATAATTTAGGCAAGCATTCCAGCAACCGCATCAGGATTCAGTAAGTTAGGTGGTCGTTGCTTACTCAAAGCCGCGACTAAATTACTCGCCGCACAATTCGCCATCGCCCTCCTGGTGGCTTCTGATGCACTGGCGATATGCGGTGTGAGAACTACATTCTCAAGACTTAAAAAGTCAGAGTTGAATTTCGGCTCATTCTCAAACACGTCTAAACCTGCCGCCGCAATCGTCTTGTTACGCAAGGCTGCAATCAAGGCCGCATCATCCACTATCCCGCCACGCGCCAGGTTGACCAGCGTTGCAGTTGGCTTCATCATCGCTATCTCGGCGGCACCGATGGTGTGATGTGACGCAGCTGAGTAAGGTAACACCAGCATCACATGATCTGCAGTCCTCAACAAATCCTCTTTACTGACATAGCTAGCGTTGTTTGCATGCGCCTCTTGTTCTGGGCTCAGACGCGAACGATTATGGTAAATCACCTTCATATCAAACCCCATGGAACGCCGAGCGATCGCCTGCCCTATTCTGCCCATGCCAATGATTCCCAGAGTAGCGCCGTGCACATCAGCGCCCAAAAAGCCATCGTAACGCCACTTAGTCCATTTGCCAGCGCGTAGCCAATGCTCTGCCTCTGTCACGCGACGAGCTGTCGCCATCAACAATGCCCAGCCAAAATCGGCGGTAGTTTCGTTTAATACATCCGGCGTATTACTCACCATAACGCGATGTGCCGTGCAAGCAGCAACATCAATATTGTCGTAACCAACCGCCATTTGCGCCACCATTTTTAGGTCGGGCAATTGAGTCAATAAGGCTTCGTTAATTTTGGCGCTACCGGTACATAACAAGCCTTGCTTTCCCTTTAACTTTTCAGCCAATTCCTGTGCTGAAAAAATATGATCGTCCTGATTTGATTCAATCTCAAAATGCGTAGATAGCTGATCTAACACGTCTGGAAAAATTGCTCGTGAGACTAAGAGGGAAGGTTTCATTCGTATCCTGAATAATTTAATAATTTTTTGGCTATTTGGCTATTTGGCTATTTGGCTATTTGGCTATTTGGCTATTTGGCTATTTGGTCGCTCGGATTTCTAGGTCTTACAAGCAGCTAACGATCTTATCGGTCATTTATATCAAAACGAGTTTAACGCTGAATATGGCAAAAAACGCCGCTTTTGACATGGATCAAAAAATTTCATTCAAAACAGTGCTTTAATCGATTGAGGTACAAAGTCATTGGACTTCAGCGTAGCAAGCGTTGCTCCGCCTATTTTATGAAATTAAAAAACACATAAAAGGCCATAAAAAGCACATCACTAATCACGCATACCGAATTTGCTTATGCGTAATTTATCTAAGCCTGATTTGTGAGTTAGCTCAAATTGCCTTAAAATGCAAGGCTTTGCAGCCTATGCCCTCTATTGGCTGCGCCTTACACTCTCACAATAGAAAAGAAGGACTGTTATGACCCACGTTGTGACCGAATCCTGCATCCGCTGCCGCTATACCGATTGCGTTGATGTATGCCCAGTAGACTGCTTCCGTGCAGGCCCTAACTTCCTGGTGATTGATCCGGATGAATGCATAGACTGCGCCGTATGCGTTGCAGAATGCCCAGTTAACGCAATCTATGCAGAAGAAGACGTGCCGGCAGATCAACAGCAGTTCATCAAGATCAATGCAGATCTGATCCGCACCTGGCCATCAATTACCAAAACAACCAGTCCTCTGCCAGATGCAGATGACTGGAAAGATGTCAAAGATAAATTGCAATTTTTGACGCGCTAATTAGCATTCTTAGCCGTCGTGCTTCAGTACCGATTATCAGTGCGGATACTGTAAGCGCTGCAAGCACTGTCTCAATCAATATCAGGAAATACCAAGTCGTATGGAAAACAATAAAGCAAATCCAGCAACCGGCGTCATCGAAGCAGATGCCGTCATTATCGGCGCTGGTCCGGTCGGTCTGTTCCAAGTATTTGAACTCGGCTTATTAGAGATCAAAGCACATGTCATCGATTCACTCGCCGTTGTTGGCGGCCAATGTGTAGAACTGTACCCAGACAAACCGATTTACGATATTCCGGCTGTGCCTGTTTGTACAGGCCAAGAATTGACTGACAATTTACTCAAACAAATTGAACCATTTGAGCCAACCTTCCATCTGGGACAAGAAGTAAACCTGGTCGAGCGTCGTGAAGATGGTCGCTTCAATCTGGAAACATCGGCCGGCACGCGCTTCATCACAAAAACTATTTTCATCGCAGCCGGTGTTGGCTCTTTCCAACCACGCACCTTAAAAGTAGAGGGTATTGAAGCCTTTGAGAACAGCCAGGTGTTTTACCGCGTAAAAGATCCAAGTAAATTCCATGGCAAAAATCTGGTGATCTGCGGCGGTGGTGACTCTGCCTTAGATTGGGCATTGAATCTGGTCGGTAAAGCAGAATCTGTCGTGGTGTTACATCGCCGTGATGACTTCCGCGCAGCACCAGCATCAGTCGCCAAAATGAAAGAACTTTGCGATAACTACGAGATGCAATTAGTGATCGGCCAAGTGACCGGTATCGAAACTAAAGACGATCTGCTATCAGAGATCAAAGTCACCGGTGCGGATGGCGTAACACGTCGTATGCCGGTGGACAATTTGCTGGTGTTCTTCGGACTGTCTCCAAAACTCGGCCCTATTGCTGAATGGGGTCTGGATATTGAGCGCAAACAACTCAAAGTAGTGAATACAGAGAAATTTGAAACCAACGTACCAGGTATTTTTGCCGTCGGCGATATCAATACTTATCCAGGCAAAAAGAAATTGATTTTGTCTGGCTTCCACGAAGCGGCACTGGCAGCGTTTGGCGCAGCACCGTATATTTTCCCTGACAAGAAAATCCACATGCAATACACCACGACCTCGCCTAAACTGCACAAAATCCTTGGCGTTGAAACACCAGTATTTGACTAAATAATCCGTTGTACTGGATAAAAAAAGCGCTGCCATGATGTGCAGCGCTTTTTTCTTTGCCTGAAGTATTAATAAGTGCACAAATCACGTTATTTTCTTTGTAATTTAGCTATGAAATTAACCTTATTTTACGAAGTTTGACGACATAATTAGCCAGCCACCGCTCAAGAAACGCACACTCGTGCGACAAATACGGCAAACTGGTTTATGATGCATTGCAACAAGGTAGAGTACTTTCTCTAATCTTGAGTTGATACACCTAGCTGAAAGACACCATCATGCTTTATCAATTTCACGAACTGAATCGCGCGTTCCTGAACCCATTAACGCAATGGGCAGAAGCTTCTTCCAAGCTTTTTTCTAATCCAATTTCACCACTTGCACATACGCCATATGCTCAGCGTATTTCTGCTGCCTATGAATTGGTTTATCGCTTGGGCAAAGATTACGAAAAGCCAGAGTTTGATATCACGTCCACAACCATCGACGACAAAATTGTCGGCATCGTACAAACGACTGCGGTGACGAAACTATTCTGTAAGTTATTACATTTCAAAAAAGATCTGCCTGAAAAAGAACTGGCAAAACTTAAACAAGCAAAAGTATTACTGGTCGCGCCGCTTTCTGGCCATCACTCTACTTTATTGCGCGACACCGTACGAGGTCTGCTTGGGCAACATGATGTTTATATCACCGACTGGATCGATGCGCGTATGGTACCTTTAAGCGATGGCGCTTTCCATTTGCATGACTATATTTATTACGTGCAGGACTTCATCCGTCTATTAGGGCCTGATGTGCATGTAGTCTCAGTTTGTCAGCCAACAGTCCCGGTATTAGCTGCGATCTCTCTGATGGCAACGGCCAAAGATCCTAAATTGCCAAAAACCATGACCATGATGGGTGGCCCGATAGATCCGCGCAAATCACCGACACAAGTCAATGATCTGGCAACGGAAAAGAAATTTTCCTGGTTTGAAAATACTGTAATTTATAGCGTCCCTGCTAATCATCCTGGTTATGGTCGCAAGGTGTACCCGGGCTTTTTGCAGCATGCTGGATTTGTCGCAATGAACCCGGATCGCCATGCACAAAGCCACTGGGATTTTTTCCAACATTTAATGCAAGGTGATGACGAGTCAGCAGAACAGCACCGTAAATTTTACGACGAATACAACGCTGTATTGGACATGCCTGCTGAATACTACTTAGAAACAATTAAAATTGTTTTCCAAGATTTTGATTTGCCAAAAGGTACTTGGGATGTAGAAGGTAAATTGGTTCGCCCGCAAGATATCAAAACCGTTGCACTGTTCACAGTTGAGGGTGAATTGGATGACATCTCCGGCGCGGGTCAAACTCAGGCGGCACATGATTTGTGCAGCGGCATTCCTGCCAAGATGAAACAAGACTTTGTAGCGCCCGGATGCGGTCATTATGGTATTTTTGCTGGCCGTCGCTGGCGCGAAGTGATCGCACCTAAGATTGCAGATTTCATTAAAGCGCATTCCTGATCTAAGAAATAAGCTACTAATAGATTAAACAAACAGCCTGGAGTCTGAATTGACCCCAGGCTTTTTTATCTTTGATTAATCTTAAAGACCTATCAAATAGCGACTTAAGCGGCACTTCAGACAACTCTGGTTTTTGCTATAAAATCGGGCAGCAATCAACAGTTGTCAGCCAGTTTTTAGATGTGTAAGATAAAGCTCGGTACACCCTAAACTTATTACACAGAAAATGCGCTCCTATGTGGGATCTGATTGCCCGACGGTGTTTTTTACTTTGCTGCTGGCTATTCTGTGTTCAACAGGCTCAGGCAGCGGACGGCGACAAACCCTTCACAATTAGCGGCTTTGGCACACTTGGTGCTGTGTATAGCGACACTGGTCAAGTCGATATTGTGCGGGACTTATTGCAGCCTAAAGGTGTGGGCTACTCCAATCGACTTGATTTTGGCGTTGACTCCCTGCTAGGTCTGCAACTCTCCACCTCCATCCTTGACAATCTGGACGCCTCAGTCCAAGTCGTCAGCCGCCGCTCACAAACTGGCTTCGACCCTGACGTTACCTGGGCGTTTCTTAAATATAACCCGAACGATAATTTGCAATTGCGTGCAGGTCGCCTAGGTTTTGATGTCTACCTCTTGGCCGACTCACGCAATGTCGCCTACTCTTATTTATGGGTACGTCCACCCATCGATTATTTTGGTAACTTGATCGTGTCTTATATCGACGGTGCAGACATGGTCATCAAATATCCAGTCGGTCCGGGGATCGCTCGCTTCAAAGCATTTGCTGGCAAAGCCAGAGAAAAAACCTATACCGGTGTGCCGGATCAATATTTCTCATTAAAAGGCTCGGATGTTGTAGGCGGGCATATTGAATATCAAACTGAAAGTTGGATGTATCGGGTTGGTTATAGCCAGATACGTTTCAAAAACGAGTTTCCTGGTTTTCAGGGATTGATTGATGGTTTACGCTCACCTGCAATTAACGCGATCAGCCCTCTAGCCGCGACCGTCGCTGGCAATATTGGATTCCAGGATAAAGCCATCAACTACCTCTCCGCAGGTATCGCCTATGACGAAGGCCCCTTACAAGCACAACTGATGTTAAGCCAGACTAGGTCGGCAATACTGCCTTACCCAGGATTCACGGCGGGATATTTCACAGTAGGTTACAGAATAAAAAAATGGACGCCCTACTTTAGCTACTCCGCCGCCACGCCAGAACATCGCCAAAGCAGTGGCAACACTGGTCTACCATTTGGCGTTAACCCCAATATCGACATCCTGATTCTTGGCGCAAATGCGCTTGCCAATACTGTAGTCAATAAGCAAAGTACCGTATCACTTGGAGCACGCTACGACTTGGGAGATAAAATTGATTTAAAAATACAAGTAGATCATATTGACAGTACCAGTCCCCAAATAACCCGCAACGCTCAACCGGGTTGGGATGGTAAAGCTAATTTGCTCAGCGTCTCAGTCAATTTTGTATTTTAGGGATAGAACATGAAAACCCTAGTACATCGCGCAACCTTCACTAGCCTGGCTGTCGCCTTAATTATGACGGTTGGCGGCAATCAAGCTTTTTGTGCTGATTTTGTGGTGATTGCCAACCCCGATAGCGGAATAGAAAGGATGAGCAAAGATGATGTCGTCAATATTTACATGGGCAGATATCGCAAACTGCCGTCTGGCATTAAAGCCATGCCGATTGATCTCAACACGCCTATCTCAGAAAAGACTAAATTTTATGCCAGCATGGTCAATAAGGAATTGCCAGAGATCAATTCCTACTGGGCTCGTCTGACTTTTTCCGGACAAGGTTCGCCACCGCGCCAGGCGGATAGCGTAGAACAAGTACTGGAAATTGTTAGTAACAATAAAGGCGCGATCGCGTATATTGATAGAAAGAAATTAGATAAACGGGTCAAAGTGATTTTTGACTCTACGCCTTAAATTAATCAGCGCACTTAGCTTACTCAGACCTAAGCAAACCGTTAATAAGTTACACCGAAGCTATATCGAAGTTATATCGAACTTACACCAGTAAGCGCCAGTAAATATCAAAAAACGAATACAAGCAAAACTAACTATTTAAAATACCGACTATGCTCAAACTACTGCGTACCAGCATTATTTATCGCAGCACATTTATTGTGCTGGGGATTGCGCTCTTAGTCGGTAGTTTTTTTGCGGTGTTCACTTATTACTGGACTTCGCATTTAGAGCAAGAGCAGGCAAAAAGCAGAATGGGCAACTTGCTCAGCACGGTAGAAAGTACCACCAGTATTGCCTGCTACTTGTTAGATATCAATTTGGCGGCAGAGGTTAGCCGGGGATTACTCAAGAATGAAGATGTTTACAGCATACGGATTTTTACCCCAGCCACAGTATTAGCACAGGCAAGTAAATCGGCTAAAACAAAACTAGCTACGCTGCCATCATCAGATATTCGGATTACCCGAGATGTGTTTTCACCATTTAACAGTTCGGAAAAAGTATGCCAGATCGAGCTGGTACCAGACATGGCCTGCATTCAGAAGCAAGTCAATAGCAAGGCGAATTTCACCACCTATTTGCTAATACTACAAACCATTTTGATGGCACTGGCCTTGGTCTATGTCGTGATTAAGATCATCGCCAGACCGATCAAAACCATCTCCGATCGCTTGCATGATTTATCCCCGGAAGCAGGAGCAAGACTGTCGCTCCCTCTCGGTAATGAGCAAGATGAGATCGGCCAGCTCGTGCGCGACGTCAATACCATCGTCGGCAAACTGGTCAATATTCTGGAAGATGAGCGACATCTGCGCATCAAGCATGAGATTGGCGAGAAAAAATTCCGCACTATTTTTGATAATGCCGAGACCGGGATTTTTTTACTCAAAACATCGGGCGAAGTCACCTCCTACAACACAGCCTTTTTACGCTTGCTGGCGCTATCGCCAGACACCACCTCAGACAATATCAGCAGTGGCTTGATGTCTGCGCTAGAGGGGCAAGAGTTACGGCTGCACATGATGATCGACACCGCAACTAATCAAGATCAGATTTTATCGGAAGACTTTTCGATTGAAATTGGTACACCGCCTGTACGCAAGTGGTTGCATATTGTGCTGAGCCCGATTGAAGATGGCGTGCTACAAGGCCTGCTCAATGATATTACCGACCATAAAATCGGAGAGGAAGCAGCAAACCAGTTGGCCGTCACCGATCACCTGACAGGCGCATTTAATCGTCTGGGTTTTGATAACGAGATCGCCAGCTTAAAACGGTCGATACAAAAAACTGGCAGTGGATTTTTCCTATTGCTGATCGATCTGGATGGATTTAAATCCGTCAACGACACTCACGGTCACGACGCCGGTGACAAAATACTCTGCCACTTCACCCAGATATTATTCAAGATAGTCAGACGATCTGACTTTGTTGCCAGACTCGGCGGGGATGAATTTGTTGTGCTGCTAAAAGACTTACAACACGCCGATAAAGCAAAAGAAATCGCCTGGAAAATCATCACACTCACCTCGGCTCCGATTGATTTAGATGACGGCACCCAAACAGAAATTGGTGCCAGTATCGGGATCACTTATGTAGGTGACGCCGATTTCGATAAAAATGACGTAATGCGGCAAGCAGATGACGCTATGTACGCAGTCAAAAAATCGGGCAAAAACAACTATCGTCTGTACGATCCAGACGATAAATCCTAATTACCGGCACAACGGCACGACCATCAGGTATTAAGATCGAAAGCAGATTTTCAGTTAGAGCGGCACATGCCGTCTGCGTTAGTAAGAAGTACTAGCGACCTAATAGAAAATCTAGATTAAAATCTGCGTCCAAGTTTTAAAATAAACGTCCAATAAAAATGCGCCTCCCAAGCCAAAAACTGCTCGGAAGGCGCATTTTTATTGGACTATCAGTTTATATTTTTACTGAAGTTAAACTTTGCTCTCTCGCTGACTGGATCAATAAAAGTTAGAATTTCTGGGTAGGGTGCGCCATGCGTACCATTTTGTAATTCGACCATTACCCCAAGTAGATTGGTGCGCATGGCGCACCCTACAGGTGTTGCAATTATGATTTTCCGTTTATGTGAGAATCGGAGCACATTAATATATCAACCAGCAGTGTCTGCATCCCCCGGCTCATCCAAACCCAAATCTCCATCCACACCTAACAGGCTCTGGGTAGAATCGGATGGTAATGCTTCTACTGACTTCAATTTTCTGGTCATTTGACGGGTGCGCACTTCTGCCTTGTCAATGTTGTCTGCGGCTCTGACTAAGGCAGCTTTGGTGGAGGCGAGTACGTCGCCAAATTTACCGAACTCGGTCTTGACTGCACCCAATACTTGCCAGACTTCTGATGAGCGTTTTTCTAATACCAAGGTACGGAAGCCCATCTGCAAACTGTTCAGCAATGCCGACAAAGTGGATGGGCCAGAGATGCTGACGCGGTAGGTGCGTTGTAATTCATCTGCCAAACCCGGGCGGCGCATGACTTCGGCATACAGACCTTCGGTCGGCAAAAACAAAATCGCAAAATCGGTGGTTAGTGGCGGCGACAGATATTTCTCTGCAATGGTCTTGGCTTCGCCACGGATTGCGCGTTCTAATTCTTTACCTGCCTGCGCGACGCCCTCTGCATCTGCGCGCTCGGCAGCGTCAATCAAACGCTCATACTGCTCTTTAGGGAACTTGGCATCAATCGGCATCCAGACTGGTGCTCTGCCATCTTCTTTGCCTGGCAATTTCACTGCAAATTCTACCCGCTCTCCAGAGCCTGGCACGGTCTCGACGTTCTTGGCGTATTGCTCTGGTGTGAGCATTTGTTCCAACACCATTTCTAGCTGCACCTCGCCCCAGGTTCCGCGGGTTTTTACATTGGTCAGTACCCGTTTCAGATCGCCGACACCAATGGCTAATTGCTGCATCTCGCCCAGACCTTGATGCACTTTTTCTAAACGGTCTGAGACTTGTTTAAAGGATTCGCCCAAACGCTGCTCCAATGTCGCATGCAGTTTTTCATCGACGGTCTTACGCATCTCTTCTAGCTTGGCCGCGTTGTCATCTTGCAGATGTTTAATTTTTTCTTCCAGAGTCGCCCGCACTTCGGCCATGCGCAAGGCATTGGATTCGGTCAGTGTTGCCAGACTTAGGCTTAAGGTATCGCCAAATCGTTTGAGGCTGATCGCCTGTTCATCGCGCGAGTTTTGACTTTGCTGTATCAGCGCCAGCCGCACCTGTTCCAACTGCTGCGCATTGGATTCCGTCAGCTTAATTAACTGCTGCGAAAACGCATCAATCTGATTATTTTGCAAAGTCGCAACGCTAGTTAACTGCGCTGCCAATGTTTGCTGAAGCTGAGAAAAATTCCCGCCTAATTCTTGTCTGGTCGCTTGTGCAGTGGATTGTACTTGCTCACGCAAAGACCGCTCGGAACGCTCCTGCGCCTGCTGCAATTGAGTTTGCTGCTGTTGTCCCTGTTGCAGTGATTGTTGCAATGCAAGCAATTGAGGGCCGACATCGCTGCCGCGACTACGTAATAAAACGAGCAAGTTAATCACTAACAAAATAGCGAGCGTGATGAGTACCAAAATTTCTATTAAATTCATTTTATAAATTTCTTTTTTGAGGACTATTAGAGATATAAATTTAAAGTTCGGTATCCGTCTTTTTTTTGATGGATGCGCTAATTATCATAAACAACCAATAAAAAAGCATACCAGTCAAAATTATAAAAATTGGCTGCCAACCTTCTTCAAAAGCATAAGGAATATGCATTATTCCTATTAGAAGCAATGCCAACTTAACTAAAAAATATGCGAGTATCGGCGCAATAATTAAAGCTACAAATCCAAAGAAATAATGAATACCTCTGATATTGCGCCTAAAAATTCTACCTATCTGCCAAGAACACACACAACCGAGTAGAGTCAAAAAATAGGGGAGTAAAATTTTCATACCATCGAATTTAATCTGGACGTCATTCCACAATCCAGTAACCAACTTTAAATGATGAAGTCCGCTATGAATCAAGGAATAAAAAAGATTAGTCGGTGACTTTCATGACGAATTAGCCTGGCTTATTCCGCATCCAATCCGCAGTCTGATAAAACGACTGCATCAAATGTTGCTGCAAGTCCTCTGCGATCCCGACATCTTGCATTGCCCATGCCATGCAACGCAACCATTGATCGCGCTCGCTGCTGGCGATGGCATAGGGCAAATGGCGTGCGCGCAGGCGTGGATGTCCGAATTGTTCAATATAAAGATTCGGACCGCTCATCCAGCCGGACAAAAACCAAAACAACTTATCGCGTGAACCATCCATCGGTGTTGGGTGCAAAGCGCGGATACCGGCAAACTCGGGTTCCAGCTCCATCAAATCATAGAAACGATCTACCATCTGACGGAGTTTGTCAGCACCGCCGATCAGCTCGTAAAGCTTGGACGCTTCCTCTTCCGGTTGAGTATCTTGCGTCGCATTGTTTGATTCGTTTGTCATTACTGTAGAATTTTTAAAGGTGAAGAATGATCATTATTAAGTGCTGCGTACACGCGATTTAGCCTTCACGCAAACTCAATAAAGGTGGCTGATTCAGTACATTGCGCAAACCCAGCCAGCCGCCGATCAGCGCGCAAGCTGCGCCAACAAATAATCCTACGATCCAGACTACCGGACTGAATTGCCATTCAAAATTAAAGCTAAAATGTGCCAGTGCCCAGCCAATGGCAGAGGCGCCACTGGCTGCTAATACGCCAGCCAATCCGCCGACCAGCAAAAATTCTATCCACTGTGCTTGCGATAATTGTTTGCGGGTTGCGCCCAAAGCGCGTAGCAAGGCAGCTTCGCGCATGCGCAGGTCCTGCGATCCGGCAAGGGCGGCGTACAACACCAGCACACCTGACGCGAGGGTGAACAGGAATAAAAATTCTACCGCCGTAATCACCTGATCGAGCACGCTTTGTACTTGCTTGAGCATCGCGCCAACATCGACCACCGTCAGATTAGGATAATCCAGCGTGAGCTGATTGACGAAGCGCTGATCGCTTTCCGGCAAATGAAACGCCGTTATCCAGGTTTGCGGTAAATCGACAACCGCTTTGGGATTGATGATCACAAAAAAGTTGACCCGCATTGATCCCCAGTCCAGCTTACGCAAACTGGTAATTGGCGCGGTAATTTTTTGACCTGCAACATCAAAGGTGAGCTTGTCGCCTAACTTTAATCCCAAAGTTTTGGCAATGCCCTCTTCTACCGAGGCCTCTGACTGGGTATCTTGGTACCATTTGCCAGCGATCAGCGTATTACTTGCTGGCATATCGGTCATCGTCGACAGATTGAATTCTCGGTCGACCAAGCGTTTGGCGCGGTCGTCAGGATAAGTACTGTCCGTGATCGCTTTGTTGTTCACTTCAATTAATCTGCCACGTATCATCGGGTACAACACAGGCTGGGCAACTTGCTTTAAGCGTGTGGCGATGTCGTTCTTTTGATCTGGCTGGATGTTGATCACAAATTGATTAGGCGCGTCGGCCGGGGTAGCGCTTTTCCAGGCGGTGATCAGATCACCCCGAACAACTGTGAGCAGTAAGAGCGCCATCAAGCCCAAGGCAAGCGACACGACCTGAATTACGGTAGCACCAGGACGGCGTTGTAAGGCAGTGACAGCAAAGCGCCAGGCGGTGTTACTGCTCAAGCCACGCAGACGCTTGAGCGAGGCCACGCCCAGCCACGAGACTAAGGCGAATACCAATAAGCCGATCAGGAAACCGCCCGCAGTCAGCAAGCCCAGTTTGACATCGCCTGCTTGCCACAATAACAGTCCGACAAACATGCCCAGTCCCAGCAAATAGGTTACCAAAGTCAGCGCTTGTGGTGCATCTTGCTCGCGACGGATGACGCGGTTATGCGGCACATTGCGCAGTTGCAAAATCGGTGGTAACGCGAACCCGACTAACAACAGCAAACCCGTTGCAATCCCTTGTAACGCCGGTTGCCAAGTGGCGGACGGCAAATCGTTCGAGACTAATTTACCCAGCCACTCCAGCAAGACATAATGCCCTGCAAAACCGACGATGACACCGGCGGCACTGCCAACAATGCCGATCATTAAAAATTCAATCAGGTACATGCCCGTGACCTGATTCTGTGTTTGCCCAAGACAGCGCAGCATTGCACAAGCGTCCAGATGACGTAGCATAAATCGCCGCGCTGCCATTGCCACTGCAACGGCGGCTAACATGGCAGATAACAAACCGACCAAGGATAAAAACTGTTCTGCCCTGTCTAGCGTGGCGCGCATTTCTGGCCGGCCTGATTCCAAAGATTCTAGGCGTACACCTTTGGTCTGATTGCGCTCGATTCCCTCTTGCAGCCATTTTTGGAATTGTGTAATCGCAGCCGCTGGCCCGGCCAGTAATAATCGATAAGTGACACGCGAGCCATTTTGGATCAAGTTGGTCGCGGTGAGATCCGCCATATTCACCATCACGCGTGGCGCAAAGTTCATAAAACCGGCGCCGCGATCTGGCTCATTTGCAATCAGTTGTGTGATGCTGAGAGTTTTATCGCCGAGCTTGAGTTGATCGCCAATCTTCAGCTTCAAGCTGATCAACAGCGCAGGGTCAATCCAGACGGTACCGGCTGGCGGCACAATTTTAGTAATGACTTCTGGACCTTGTTGAGCCTGACTGAGTTTGAGATTGCCTCGCAGAGGGTAGCCAGGTGTAACTGCTTTGAGCGACACCAGCTTGGTGGCGACATTATCGCCCTCACCTGCAATCGCCATGCTAGGGAAGACAACCGTCTCGGCCATCGTCAAGCCGCGTTTTTGTGCCTCACTGCGCCATGCAGGATTGATCGCCTGATCAGCACTGATCAACAAATCTGCACCTAGCAACTGGTGTGCGTCGCGGTTGAGTCCGTTGCGCATACGGTCCACAAAAAAACCGACTGAAGACAAAGACGCCACAGCGATCATCAAAGCAACTAACAGAAAGCGCAGCTCACCAGCCCGCCAGTCACGTAAGGTCATACGAAGCGAAAGACGTAACATCGGCACTTTCCAGTTAAAAACAGCAATATAGAAAAAAATGGGGAGTATCTAAAATAGTTGGTCAATTGTCCAATGATTATATGGACAACTTAGTATAAATAACTCATACACCTACCCAGTATAATTACGCACACACTACCGTCAGATGCGGCTATGCAGACAAGGCATGCTGAAAATCATTCAGCAAATCTTGGGTATCTTCAATCCCCACCGAGACGCGGATCAGCGAATCTGCAATCCCCATGGCGGCACGGCGCTGTGCACCCATCTCAAAGAAGATGGTGTGTGCTACCGGAATCACAAGCGTGCGTGTGTCACCCAGATGGGTTGCAGAAATCGCCAGCTTGAGGCGATTTAAATAATCGAAGCAATCGATCTCTGGCTTCAACTCAAAACTGAACAAAGCACCGTAAGCACGGAATAGTTCACTCGCAATTGCGTGCTGCGGATGCGATGGCAAACCAGGATAATGCACAACGGCGACGCGTGGATCGTTTTCCAGCATCGTTGCCAGTGCCATCGCATTGGCACATGTACGATCTAATCGCAAAGCTATCGTCTCGGCACCGACGGCGATCTGGTGTGCCGCCTCAGGCGACAGGGATGCGCCAAAATCCCGCAAGCCCTTAGCGCGGATTTGGGCCATACCCCATTGCGGCGTTGGGAATTTTTTGAAGTTCTGGACAATATGGGGAAACTGACTCCAGTCGTACTCGCCAGTATCAGTCAAAGCACCACCGAGAACATTACCGTGACCTGCAATTGACTTAGTTAGTGAATTCACGACTAAGCCAGCGCCAACGACTTTGGGGCGGAACAGGTAAGGCGAAGTCATCGTGTTATCCACGATAAACAAAATGCCACGCTCTTTGCACAAAGCGCCGATACGCTTGAGATCTGCAATCTGGGTACGCGGATTAGCAATAGTCTCGACAAAGACAATGCGGGTCGCAGGCGTGATTACGGCAGCGACGTTTTTCACATCAGTCGCATCGACAAAACTGACATCAACACCCTGCGCAGCCACGGTTTGCCACAAACTATTGGTGTTACCGAATAAAAAAGAAGATGAGACGACATGATCACCTTGACGCAATAAAGCCTGAAACACGGCGCCAATCGCCGCCATGCCAGTAGCAAAACAAATACTCGAATGCCCGTCTTCCATCTTGGTCAGTTTGTCTTCCAGCGCAGAGACCGTGGGATTACCTTGACGACCGTAGCGATAACCAGATTGTTTCCCCTGAAATACTGCTGCCAGATCACGTGCATCTTTGTAACCGAACAACACGGATGTATGGATAGGTTTGTGCACAGAGCCGTGCTCAATCTCTTTTTGACGGTCGTTATGCAGAATAGTAGTGGTGAAGCCGTAAGATGCTTTTTCGTTCATGATCAAATGGGTACTGTAGTGAGGGACTGCGTTAAAAAGAAACGCTGTAGGGAACGCGGTAAGGAATACTGTAAGTTTAACCGAGATTCTTTGAGGACAGGCTAGTGTGAACACGTTAGCAGACGACCATCATGGCCGATGTCATTGCGACATGACTCTGACTAAGGCGCCAAGTGTTGGGAGTTCACAGACCACATACTCGACAACAACAATCGTGCGCGATCTTTATTGAGCACTAACTCACTTTTTCCCTGAAGCCTTGAATGAGGTGACTGCTTCTGAATATTCCCTGGAAGCTTTCAGGCGATCAAGATAACGAATTTTTCTTTTGCTATTTTTCGCTATCAAATAATCGGACAAATTACCACGCACACCGCAATAGTTTCTGCATGTCGCACTTCCTTGCGGCGTATCCCTATCGGTAATCCGCAATTTATTTGCCAAGGTCGATATTCTCAAGGTGCAGGCTGGTTCTCCTGCGAGTGGTGTTGTCGGGTCATGATAAACAAATTCACCGTTCTCTTCGCCTGCAATACCGTAGATGCCACATGTATGCCCGTTATAAAACTGCAGCTCGGCACGAAAGTAGATGTGCGTCTGGTCATACCGGACAATCTCAACAATATCTTCCGATTCATAAGGCTGGTCTGCCTCGCCAGGCGCTTTGCCGGGAGTGATTGTGCCATTCATAAAATGGTGCTTATACACACCCTCGATTTCACTGATTTGATTGCCGGACACTGGCTCTGCACTCCAGGCGCTTGCGCTGAACATCACTAAGAGGAAAAAGAGTTTCATGTTATGCGCACTTTAGAAAGATTGGAAACATCGTCATTCTGTCAATCCATTACCACTTACAACTACCATCATCACTCAATTCAACATCTCTACTTTCAGAAAAACTCATCGTCGCTCCGGTACGTTTGTTTTTATAGACAAAATTATTGATCAGAGCGCCCTGGGTTGCGACTTCATACGTTCCGGTAATTTGGTCTCCGACGACTTCTAGCCAGATCGTCGTAAATTCTGCCGGGCGACCTGCGATCAATTCTTCGCTTGATGTCTTTTGGACTACCAGCGTGATCGGTTTTCCATTCTTACCATATTTGACAAAGGCACCGCTCCAGCCAGTTGCATCGTCACCTACCGTGCTGAACTGTAGTTTGATCGCTTTTTTGCTGGCATCGGATGACAGACAGCGTGTTGATAAAGGTGACACCTCTTTGGCGACGGACAAGCCCGGCAAGAATGCCAGCAATAGTAATGGAACTAGAATTTTCATTTTTACTTTCCGTTCTAGCGATTAATGATCTGGCTCGGCTGTTGATTCAATACTGTCACTGTCTAAGCGAGTAAAAATTGCTCGATTAATTCTGCCAAAATTTCTGGCTGATCATGATGCAGCATGTGACCAGCGTTTTTTATCATTTCTTTTTGTAGCTTGGGGATATGCTCCAGACGCCGGTCAATCTCTATGCGAGCTTCTGATTTTGGTCCCATCCAATGCCAGACGTTGGTGTCATCCGCCTCAAACCATAATACTGGCGCGGTGATTTTTCCCCAGCAGGCCATCACTTCTTCTACATGATAAAGCAAGGGACTGGTGAGTTTATGAGCCGGGTCGCCGAGGATTTCCCATTGACCTTCGTCATTTTGTTTAGCCCAGTGTTGCGATAAAAATCTAGCGCGTTCGTCGGATAGTCGTGGATTGGTTTTTTGTAAGCGCCCTGCCACTTCTGCCTGGCTTGCATAAGTGCGCAGTACCGGTGTCTGGCGCAACTCATCCAGCCATTTTAAATAGCGACCTGGCGCCTGGCCTGGTGTGGTCACTGGCATGCCAAAGCCCTCCAGATTGACAAATTTTTTAATCCGCTCTGGTCGTACACCGGCAAAAATACCAGCGACATTTGCCCCCATGCTATGTCCAATTAAATTGACAGCCTCGTCTGGGGAATAATGCTGCAAAATCGCATCCAAATCGCCCATGTAGTCCGGGAACCAGTAACAATCAGCATTTGGCGTATCGGTTAAACCAAAGCCACGCCAATCGGGGGCGATGACGTGCCAATCTTGTTTCAGGCAGTCCACCACAAATTGAAAAGAGGCAGACACATCCATCCAGCCATGCAGCATGAAGATTTTAGGAGCGGATTCATCGCCCCAATGGCGCACATGATATTGCAGTCCACGGATGGCGATAAATTCGGAGCGGGAAGATTTGATCATGGGATTAAAATTTTGGGTGAACACATATCATCGCATTTCTCATCGACAATCATGCAAATTTTGGATTAGGATTGGTCTATAAGTCGATAGATAATAGCACGATCGTTCTATAAAAAACCGGAGACAGAATGACTAAGCAAAAAGCAATTCCAAAGATCGCGAAAATCGGAAATGTAGATCATTATCAAGAGTTATATCAGCGTTTTCGCTGGGATGTACCGGGTGATTTCAATATGGCGCAAGTATGTTGCCAGCGCTGGAGTAAAGATAGCGAGCGTATCGCTATCCATTATGAAGATGCCGAAGGCAACATGGCAACCTTAACTTATACCGGATTACAGCAGCAAGCAAATCAACTGTCTAATTTATTGCGTGAACAAGGTGTTAAACAGGGTGACGTCGTCGCCTACATTTTGCCGCAACGTCCAGAGACTGCCATCACGGTGATGGCATGTCTGCAAATGGGTGCGATTGCAATGCCTTTATCGTTTTTATTTGGTCCCGAAGCCCTGGAATACCGCCTACAGAACAGCGAGGCGGTTGCGCTGGTGGTAGATCAAAGCGGGATAGAAGCATATTGGCAAATCCGCGGTAGTTGTCCTGCGCTGACCACACTCATCACATTGAAGTGCGGCGCTGAAGATTGTCTGCGTTGGGAGAATACAATCCCGGCCATGTCAGATCAGTTTGATCCCGTCAAAACAGCCGCAAGCGACGCCGCCATTTTGATCTATACCAGCGGCACGACTGGTGCGCCTAAAGGCGCGCTCATCCCCCACTCTGCGATCATCGGTAACCTGACAGGTTTTGTAGCCTCGCAAAATTGGTTTCCTCAGCCCAATGATGTGTTCTGGTCGCCAGCAGATTGGGCCTGGACTGGTGGCTTGATGGATGCGCTGCTGCCCTGCTTGTATTTTGGTCAACCTATCGTCGGCTACCAAGGACGCTTTACTGCTGAGACAGCGTTTTATTTATTGGAAAAATATCAGGTCACGAACACTTTCCTGTTCCCGACTGCGCTAAAAATGATGATGAAGGCTTGCCCAGAACCGCAACTGCAATACAAGCTCAAGCTGAGGGCAATTATGAGTGCAGGCGAAGCAGTTGGTGATGCCGTCTTCAACTGGTGTCAACAATCACTGGGTGTCATTCCGAATGAAATGTTTGGCCAGACAGAAATGAACTACATCGTCGGCAATAGCCACCAGCAATGGCCCGCCAAACCCGGCAGTATGGGACGCGCTTATCCTGGTCATCGCGTTGCGATTATTGATGACGACGGTAATGAAGCTGCGATTAACCAAGTCGGCGAAGTCGCCATGCACCGCTACGATATTCATGGCGATCCTGATCCGGTATTTTTTATCGGCTATTGGAAAAACCCGGAAGCAACCAACAATAAATTCACCGGCGACTGGTGCAGAACAGGTGACTTAGCCTTGCGCGACGAAGACGGCTATCTTTGGTACCAAGGACGGGCAGATGATATGTTTAAAGCTGCGGGCTACCGCATTGGACCATCCGAAATCGAAAACTGTCTGGTCAAACATCCGGCAGTCGCCAATACCGCCGTCATCCCCAAACCCGATAAAGAACGCGGCAACATTGTCAAAGCATACGTCGTATTAAGCGCCGGTTTTATCGGCAGTGCAGAACTCATCTCAGAACTGCAAGCGCATGTGCGAGGCAAACTGGCACCTTATGAATATCCGAAAGAAATCGAATTTATAGCGGCACTGCCGATGACGACCACTGGCAAAGTGCAGCGGCGTGTGCTGCGTTTGTTGGAGGAGGAACGAGCTAGGAAGTAACTGTTTTTAGTCCAGTGACAAGTGCAAAAGCAGCAGATTTATACATGGCATTGCACTTGGACTTTCAACCTGAGATGCTAGAGACAGCAGCCGCCATGAGTTACTTTTCATCAGTGATTTTTTCGCAGTCACCAACCCGTTTCATCAAAAACTCAGTTTTCATCCCGTCTGGCCCTAATGAACCGATAGGTGAGTTATCGCGGATGACTGAAGACGACTGAATTTCGGTTTCAGTCATCGTTACTTTCGTTTTTGTTTCAGATTCTCTTCCGTCTGACTCTTTGCAAATCATGCGCCAAGTGAGGACGTTAAGGCGCTGCTTTTCCTCCGACACTACGCAACTACTACCATCTTCCTCCGTTTTTGCTTTGGAGCCTGCCGGACTGAAAGGTAATTGTTTTAGGTCGGTCTCAGACATGAACCGAACGCCCATGGGCTGTATCCAAGGAGCATATATCTTCTTATCGTGCATATACATATAGGCAGTGAAAGTAGTGTCCCAGTTGCCAGAGCGAGGAATTGACTGCCCATAAACTTGCGGTGTCAGCATGAAACAGAGCGAGATAATTGTGATGGTTTTTGGTATCAGGTGTGTCATGTTTAACTTGCGTGAAGTTGGGGTAAACGAATAAAAAATAGAAAGCGCGCGTCTTTGTCAAAATTCCAAGTATTTGGCATAAATTACGATACACGTTAGCGTAACATCGCTTTATTTACCGAAAGTTCGATCAATTGTAGAGCTAGCTGTTTAAAGCGTGCTGTTCAACAAAGGCATTGAATTGCTGCCATTGCGCTGGGCTTTCAAATGCTTTCTTTGGAATTAGATGAGCGCCCAAGGGAGAAATATAAAGTGCAACTAGCGATCTTGTTTGCAATATGCGTTGAACAGCCGACCAATTGTACTCAGCACGCGAATTGCTAGTCTCCTCGATTAAGCCTGTATCACTGATGATTATTGTACGCGGTGCGAGAGAAGCCCGATGCACCTTAGAGAAAAACCGGAATAATTGTGGAGCGGAACCGAGTACGAGAAACGTGATAAATACAATAGCGAACATAATTGAGAAATATATAACGGAGCAGCTCAAGCATGACCAACTGGAACTAGTCCACGCTTCCGTAACTGAAGCAAACCAAGCATAAGACCAGAAGACAAAAAGCACGTAATACCAAGGTGATCGAGCCGCATGAGTCCATTGAAATACAAGCATTTCAGGGATGGTATTCGAATAGTGAAGACGATATTCCATAGTGACTACAACTTCATTAGAGTGATAAAATTTTTATCTAGGTTATGTACAAGTCTAACCAGATGTATTAGTTCTTCTAGAACCGCGGTCGGTCATGCTTCTTTGCCATATGCCGCATATTAAGATAATACTAAATAATCAAAAAAAACAGACTACTTTTAAGTGTACTTTCTCAATGGAGCTAAACCGCCCCCAAGCTATTCAATCAGGTTAAATGTTGATTGTTTGATTACCGATTCTTTAACTATCCGATTTCGTGTCTGTCATTTTAGTCTCAGCAGGCAAAGCATCTAAATCATGGATGATTAATTTTGCGGCCTGATCAATCAATACATCGATTGCTTTACCATACGTGGTATTTAAAAATGCACCGCTGCCAAACGCTTTATCACGACCGATAATGACGTCTTGCTGCGCGATATTACTCAGTGTGTGATGACTTAATAAGACACCTGTTGTGGTGTCATATAAATCAATATCCAAATCGATAAAGCGTCTTTTATTTTCGATCAAACCCAAATATTTTTTGTCGGTGATTACGCTATCGTCGCGGACTTCTCCTGAGATGACAAATTGGCTGTCATATTGCGTGCCCAATTGCCGCAATAATTTTACTGAGGGAACACCAACCTCGGTGTTAAAAGAAAGTAAGCCTGGCGAAATTTTAGTGACATATTTTCTGGATAAAGCGAGTCTGCTAATCAGCTCGCGTGGAAAACCATGTGCGATATCATCAACGTCCTCTAGCTTGGCTGATTTACTCACCACAAACGCAGTCGCCAGAACTTTTTTCTTTACGATAGGATCGGGAACAGGCGCCTCCATCGCTGGCGCTGACATTGATGGGACGGTTTCTGCAGGAGTCAGATTTTGTATAGTTTTGCTTGTGCTTTTTTCTGTGCTAGTTTGTGCGCTTACATCATTGAAGAACATGCAGAAAATCACGAGCGCCAACAACAGCATGAAGTAAGGTGCGAAGCAAAATCGGATCAGATTATTTTTCATCATGTCGCTCAAAAAACGAAGTTGAAAATCAAATACATGCGAACTTTGACCTACATCTAAAAACCAACTTTAGCTTTGCAGCACCAAAAGTTCTTCTTCACTAAAGCCAGCAGCTCTTCTTGCATCCAGATTAAAAGGTCCCCGCATTTGTGGCGCTTTGTATTGCAACGCTAATTGTGCGTAGGTCGCTACCGGCTCCAGATCACGCATCTCACAAAGATAGCCAAACCATCGATTTCCGATCATCACATGACCGATCTCATCGCGCAAGATAATGTCAAGAATCTCTGCCGCAGCAATATCTTTGGCCTGCGCCAGTTTGGCTCGCACGGCAGGCGTCGCATCCAGGCCACGCGCCTCCATCGTGCGTGGGACCAAGGCCATTCTTGCGAGCACATCTTCTTGTGTTTTTTCTGCCAGTTCCCACAAGCTATGATGTGCTGGAAAATCACCATATTGATATCCCAAGCTAACCAGATGATCGGCCAGCATGCCAAAATGATAGGCTTCCTCTTGCGCGACCAGCAACCAATCCGCGTAATAATCCACAGGCATATCAGCAAAGCGCCAGATCGCATCCAAAGCAAGATTGATCGCATTAAACTCGATGTGCGCCAGCGCATGGATCAGCACTGCACGTCCTTCTACTGTGTTCATTGCGCGCCGCTTAACTTCCAGCGGTGGAACCAGCACAGGCTTAGCTGGCCGACCAGGAATTAATTGATTAGCGTGCAAGACTGCGGCGGTATCTAGCGCTACATCTCCTCGTTGCCATGCAGCGCGCAGTCTGGCAGTACCTTCTGCTTTGGCCTTGGTATCAGGTTCTGCCAGCAAAGCTAACGCCGCTCTGCGCAAATCTGAAAATGAACCCGCTCCCTCTAAAGTGGCCTTATTAGCAAAATCAGCAATATCAGCAGGTTTAGCAACTAGATTTGCAGTCGCATTTGTATTAGGGAACGATGGGTTCATAAGATGAGCGTTAAAATAGCGATAATAAATCATAGGACTTACGCAAAATTGTCCCAGCAAGGTGCAGCGACGACGACAGCCTTCAGTGCGGCTAGCCGCTGCAACACCGTTGGGGCGATTTTGCGTAAATCCTAAATCAGTCACCCTATTTTACGGAAAAATCATGACCATATACCAGTTAGGCGACATTGCACCTGAAATTGATCCCAGCGCTTACATTACTGACAGCGCCAATATCATCGGAAAAGTAAAGATCGAAGCAGGCGCCAGCATTTGGTTTGACGTCACCATCCGAGGTGACAATGAGCTGATTACCGTCAGTGAAAACAGCAACGTGCAAGAAGGATGTATTTTGCACACCGATCCTGGCCATCCTCTGACGATAGGCAAAAATGTGACGATTGGGCATCAAGCCATGCTGCATGGTTGCACAATCGGTGAAGGTTCCTTAATTGGAATTCAGGCAGTCATTTTGAACGGTGCAAAAATTGGTAAAAATTGTCTGGTCGGCGCTGGCGCCCTGATCACTGAGGGAAAAGAATTTCCGGACAACTCTTTGATTATCGGCTCGCCAGCTAAAGCGGTACGCACTTTAAATGAAGAAGATATTTTGCGGATGCACGGCAATACGTTGAATTATGTCCGCCGCGCCCAAGCTTATAAAACTCAATTGAAGAAGATCGGTTGACTAGCAACCATTTTCCGATTCAAGAGCAGATTAAAAACGTCGTCAAAGTAAAGAAACTTATGCAAGATACCCTACAAAAATTTATGTTCGAACACGCTGGCGTGCGCGGTGAATTAGTTGAAATCTCTAACGCCTGGCAACAAATCCAGGCGCGTCACGAATACCCCGCCGCCGTCAAAACCATACTTGGTGAGCTAACCGCAGCCTCTGCTTTGTTGTGTGCCAATCTCAAGTTTAACGGCACCATGATCATGCAAATTTATGGTGATGGTCCCGTCAAATTATTGGTGGTGGAATGCGATGCAGAATTGCGCATCCGTGCTACCGCCAAGTTATCACCAAACGCGGTGATTACCGATAATGCCAGTTTGACGGAACTGGTACATGCTAATGGGCAAGGCCGCTTTGTCATCACGCTAGACCCTAATGACAAACTACCCGGTCAACAGGCATATCAGGGGATCGTGCCGATTGATGGCGATAGCATTGCTGGCATCATAGAAAATTACATGATGCGTTCTGAACAGTTAGATACCAAACTTTGGCTGGCGGCGGACGACAAGATTGCCAGAGGCATGTTGCTGCAAAAACTACCCAAACATGGCGGCATAGAAGCCAAAGTGGAAGATGAAACAGAAGCCTGGAATCGCGCTATCTCCTTAGGTGGCACACTCAAGCAAGATGAATTGCTGACGACCGATATCGAAACTTTATTGCATCGATTATTTTGGGAAGAAACCATCCGGGTTTTTGATCCGCAACATCCACAATTCCACTGCAACTGCACCCGTGAAAAAGTCGGCAATATGCTGCGCATGCTGGGCGAGCCTGAGATTAATACCGCCATTGCAGAGTTGGGACGACTCGATATCAATTGCGATTTTTGCGGTAAGCACTACGGCTTTGATCAGGTCGATTGCGCACAATTATTTGTGGCGAACACCTTAGCTGAAGCGACTAGCGTAGCGAACGACAGCAAGCATTAATTATTTAATCCGAAACAATTTTTCATCAAAATATCAGGTGAATTTAACCTAGACTTAATATACTCCCCCTATTTTTACCAAAAACATGTCGATTGACCAAAGAATACCTGGACGATTAAAAGTACTAGTGGGGAGTAATTAAAATCAATGACAAATCAGGGATATAGAATTTATCGGCGGATTCGCCTAAAAAGCGTGAGTAGAATGTAACTGGAATACCGTTGAAATTAGCGGCAAGCTAATGATTTATAGATGGTGCCGTTTTTTCTTTTGGCGGTTTTGGATCGTTGAGGTTCGATGTTTGCGCAGATGACGCTGCGTTTAAGATTTGTACGAAGATCTCGTCTTTTTTAATCATGCCCAGTTCAAAGCGCGCATGTTCTTCTACTGCGCCTGTCCCTGTTTTTAAATCTTGTACTTCTGAGTCGAGCTTGCTGTTCCGCTCTTTCAACTCATCATTATGCTTTTTAGCTTGGGTAACTTGTTTATCTAACTCCCATACACGCAACCAGCCGCCTTTACCCAACCAGAGCGGGTATTGTATGAGCAGCAGCAACGCTGTGAGTGATAACGCGATCAGACGCATCAGTATTTAGAAATATAGATTAAAAAAACGAACATTGAATTAAACCGAGATTAGTAAAAAGGGGAACGCCGTTCCCCTTTTTTGCATCTTCTTGCAGCTTATTTCAGATTATAAAAAGCATCACGACCAGGGTAGCTGGCGATATCGCCTAAATCCTCTTCAATGCGCAGCAATTGATTGTACTTTGCCATACGATCTGAACGAGACATCGAGCCAGTTTTAATCTGCAAGGCGTTCATACCAACAGCGATATCAGCAATAGTGCTGTCTTCTGTTTCGCCAGAACGATGCGAAATAACAGCGGTATAACCAGCACGTTTTGCCATTTCAATCGCAGCAAACGTCTCGGTCAAAGTACCGATTTGATTGATCTTGATCAGGATAGAATTGGCGATTCCTTTTTGAATGCCTTCTTTCAAAATCTTGGTGTTGGTGACAAATAAATCATCGCCAACGATTTGTACTTTTTTGCCCAGGCGTTCAGTCAGAATCTTCCAACCGTGCCAATCGCCCTCTGCCATACCGTCTTCAATCGAGATGATAGGATATTTATCAACCCAGGTAGCGAGTAAATTAGTGAAATCAGTTGATGACAACGTCAGACCTTCGCCTTCAAGATGATATTTACCATCTTTGTAGAACTCACTTGCGGCACAATCCAGACCCAACGCGATTTGCGTACCTGGCTCGTAGCCAGCCGCCTCAATCGCTTGGATAATCATCTTGATTGCTTCTTCGTGGTTATCGACGGAAGGTGCAAAACCACCTTCGTCGCCCACAGCCGTGGTCAAACCTTTGTCGTGCAAGATTTTTTTCAGTGCATGAAAAACTTCAGCACCGTAACGCACCGCTTCGCGGAAGGATGGCGCGCCAATTGGAATAATCATGAATTCCTGGATGTCCAGGTTGTTGTCGGCATGCGCACCGCCATTGATGACGTTCATCATTGGGACGGGCAACTGCATTGCGCCAGAACCGCCGAAGTAACGATACAGCGGCAGGCCCGCTTCTTCTGCAGCTGCTTTGGCAACCGCCATTGAAACTGCCAACATGGCATTTGCACCTAAACGCGCTTTGTTTTCTGTGCCATCCAGATCAATCAGAGTACGGTCAAGGAAGGCTTGTTCGTTCGCATCCAGACCCATGATCGCTTCGGCGATTTCGGTATTGATATGTTCGCAGGCTTTTAAAACGCCTTTGCCGAGGTAACGAGATTTATCGCCATCACGCAGCTCTATCGCTTCACGAGAACCCGTCGATGCGCCGGACGGTACAGACGCACGCCCCATGACGCCGGATTCCAGCAATACGTCACACTCGACTGTTGGATTGCCGCGTGAATCAATAATTTCACGACCGATAATATCAACGATAGCACTCATTCATTTCTCCTAAACATGCAATATAGTGAACAAACTATTTAAATCGGACTTACGCAAAACCGCCCTAGCTGCGTTGTAGCTCCTAGCTGGGATAATTTTGCATAAGTCCTGTTAAAAAATATTTGCCAATACGCTAGTAAGCGTCTGGACTAAGCAAAACTAGACTCAAGGAATCCATTCTTTTTAACGACGCGATCTAACTCGATCAATGTAGACAGCAATTCTTTCATACGACCTAGCGGTACCGCATTTGGGCCATCTGACATTGCTTTGGACGGATCTGGATGAGTTTCCATAAACAAACCAGAAATACCCACCGCCACCGCAGAACGCGCTAGTACTGGCACAAATTCACGCTGACCACCTGAGGTCGTACCCTGACCACCTGGCAATTGTACAGAATGCGTCGCATCAAATACCACCGGACAATTGGTCTCACGCATGATTGCTAGGGAGCGCATATCAGACACAAGATTGTTGTAGCCGAATGAGACACCGCGCTCGCACGCCATAAAATTATCCTCAAGCAGACCGGCAGATTTTGCTGCGGCACGTGCCTTGGCGATGACATTGACCATGTCATGTGGCGCAAGGAACTGCCCTTTTTTAATATTGACTGGCTTACCAGAACGGCCACAAGCCTCAATAAAATCAGTCTGACGACATAAAAAAGCAGGCGTCTGCAATACATCAACTACCGCAGCAACTGCCGCTATCTCATCAATCGCATGGATGTCTGTCAGCACCGGGACCTGCAATTGTTTTTTAACGTCAGCCAAAATCTCTAAACCTTTTTCCATCCCCAAACCACGGAAACTAGAACCTGACGAGCGATTAGCTTTATCAAAAGACGACTTATAAATGAAAGGGATACCTAAAGCTGTCGTCATCTCTTTCAGAGCGCCTGCTGTGTCAAGCGCCATTTGGTGCGACTCGATAACACAAGGGCCTGCGATTAAGAAAAAGGGCTGATCCAGACCAACATCAAATCCACAGAGCTTCATAATTATTGTCCGTTCGCTTTTTGGTTTGCCAATTTGTGCGCAATAGCAGCTTTAGCAAAGGAGATAAATAGCGGATGTCCTTCACGCGGCGTCGATTTAAACTCAGGGTGATATTGCACACCAAGATACCAAGGATGTGAGTTTGGGCCTGTACGTGGCAACTCCATGATCTCGCACAAATCTTCGGTTGGCGTACGCGCAGAAACGATCAGTCCAGCTTGCTCAACACGTGCCAGGTAATGATTATTGGCTTCATAACGATGACGGTGACGCTCAGTCACGACATTGCCATAAATCTCTGATGCCAAAGTATTTGGTTTGACCGCACAAGTCTGTGCGCCCAGGCGCATGGTGCCGCCCAGATCAGAGTTTTCATCACGGGTTTCTACCTTGCCGTCATGATTTTGCCATTCATTAATTAATGCGACGACTGGCTGTTCTGTCTGCTGATCAAACTCGGTTGAGTTTGCCAATGTCAAACCAGCTTTGTTACGTGCGTATTCAATTAGAGCGACTTGCATACCAAGGCAAATACCGAGGTAAGGGATTTTGTTTTCACGTGCATAACGGGCAGCAATAATTTTGCCTTCTACACCGCGCTTGCCGAAACCACCCGGAACCAAAATCGCGTCGTACTTTTCTAATGCGCCAGTACCTTTTGCTTCGATTTCTTCTGAATCAACGTACTCGATATTCACACGGCTTTCGGTATGAATACCCGCATGGCGCAAAGCTTCGGTCAAGGATTTATACGATTCGGTCAGGTCGACATATTTACCGACCATACCGATGGTGACTTCTTCTTTTGGGTTTTCTAATGCATAAATCAGTTTGTCCCACATTTCCAGATTGGCTGGCTTTGGTGACAAAGCGAGTTTTTCACAAACGATACGATCCAGACCCTGGTCATGCAGCATTTGTGGAATCTTATAAATCGTGTCCGCATCCCAGACAGAGATGACGCCCTCTTCCGGCACGTTAGAAAACAAGGATATTTTTGCGCGCTCGTCATCCGGGATAGGACGATCGGCACGGCACAATAAAGCATCTGGAGAGATGCCGATTTCACGCAGTTTTTGTACGCTGTGCTGAGTTGGCTTGGTTTTTAATTCACCGGCAGAGGCCAGATAAGGCACCAAAGTCAAATGCACGAACGCTGCAGCATGGCGGCCAGCACGCAAACTTAATTGACGTGCAGCTTCGAGGAAAGGTAAAGATTCAATATCACCAACCGTGCCACCGATTTCGACCAGTGCTACGTCAAAACCATTTGCTCCGCGATGAATGTAATCTTGGATTTCGTTAGTGATGTGCGGGATAACCTGAACAGTTTTGCCCAGATATTCGCCACGACGTTCTTTGCGGATCACGGATTCATAAATCTGCCCGGTGGTGAAGTTATTCACCTTTTTCATTTTGGCAGTGATGAAACGCTCATAGTGTCCCAAATCGAGATCAGTCTCGGCACCGTCATCGGTGACGAAAACTTCACCGTGCTGAAAAGGGCTCATGGTGCCTGGATCCACATTGATGTAGGGATCAAGCTTGAGCATGGTAACTTTGAGGCCGCGAGATTCAAGAATCGCAGCAAGAGAGGCGGCAGCAATGCCTTTGCCTAGGGAGGACACGACGCCCCCGGTAACGAATACAAACTTAGTCATTGCAGAAGGTGCCAGACGGCACGAGCGGGAAACTCGAATTATACCCCAAACAGCGCCGCTCTCCAACGAGTCATGAAAAAATCATGACTCAATTATTCAGGAATTACATCGCATAAAAGAATTGCAAGCGAGCAAAGCTCTGCGCACCGACGCTATTAGAAAGCTCTCTAATTTCATTGCTGCGCCGCAGCACAGATGCACTTATGACATAAGCCGGAGTGCGCCAGAAATAACCCAACTCAAGCTCCCCAACCGATCGCTTTGGCGTAATACCCGTATTTTGTTCATCACGTTGATGATTAAAATAACCGCCTTGAAGCGTGGCGTTATAAGCGACTTCCTTGGCCTCTGCTCTTAAAAATGCATATTGTGCAGGCTGTTGCGGCAAGGCATTAAGCGCACCAACACGCAAAGTCATATCGGCACCTGCATCAGTAAAGATGTTCCCAAATCGAGCCTTGATTCTGGGACTAATATCCAGAATTGATGAAGCTGTCCAGCGTAGTGGTGTCCATTCGCCAGACAGAACAAAGCCAGGTTCATTCGACACTTGAGTACTCCAGGCTTGCGGCAATGGCTGCTTAATAATTCTATGTAAATTGTTTTGCGTCCAGGCACCGCCCGCGCAAGGTCCCAGACAACCAAGCTCTAATCCTACTTTACTGAGCTGGCCTTCTGTATTTGCTGCCTCACGATAAATTCCACCAAACAACCAGCCAGCATATGGGTGATCGTTTTTCGGGATTTGCGCGGGTGTCAACTTGATGTCAGACGCCGTATATAAATCTTGTCCGACTTGCCATGTGTAGCTAACTTCTTGATTTACCGTCTTCAGAAAAAAAGTCCGCGATAAATGATTACCGCTAGTATAAAAACGATCTTTATCGGTCAGTAACAGGCTATCGTTATCAATTGTTATTTGCAAAAATGAGCTTCCTTTTGCATGTACATCTTGCCATTCACTCCACGACAAATCACTTGCCTGAGTTTGAACAGAGCTAAGTGTGGTTAATACAAACAAAGATAGGCACAGATTATTTTTGCTTAAAATTGACATGATATTAAATTAGCTAAAAAAGATAAAAAAACTAAGGCCTCTGAGCCAAGCTTGATTCTGTAGTCTATTGACTAAGATCTACGCACTACCAATCAGAGACAAAATCATCGCATGGGTCGCTGCCGCTGTTTGTGCTGGTGACTCCATAGGGATTAAATGTCCGCCAGCGATTTGCACAAAATGTTGTCCGACCATTTTTTTAGTCGCATCCAAACCCGCTTGTTTGCATTCCACTGACTCTGTACCACCAACAAAACCGACAGGCACATCCAAACCTGTGCGAGCCAGATAACCAAGGCCATGCGGCAAAGTGGAATAAATGGCCGTCTCTACCTCACGCGTAAAACGCAAAGTGACACCATCACCATGCTGATTCGGTGTGATGCCCGCATTAATGTAATCACGCAGCACCTCTGGCGGCCAGATGGCGAACATTTCTTTGCTGGCAAAATGTTGATATGCCTCCTCAGCATCTTTCCACTGATTTCTACGTTTTTCTGAAAAACGAGAAGGCGAGAATTTTTTATCTATACCTAAAGCTTTAAACCAATGCAACAACATCGCACGCCAACCAGCCACCAATGGCGAGTCTAATAACACTACACAACGGACTAAATCCGGTCGCGCTTTTGCGGCCATCGTCGCTAACATTCCACCCAAAGAATGCCCCACCAAAATAACCGGCTCTTGATAACTAGCTTGCAGCGTATCAACTAATTCTTGCACTAAATACGGCCAACTATCCGTCACAGGATAAGCAGGATTGTGTCCATGTAAAGGTAAAGCCCGTACATCGTAATGCTGACGTAAATGCTCAAAAAAAACGCGATAGGTCCCGGCTGGAAAACTATTAGCATGAGCAAAATGAAGAGCAGGCTTAGTTAGTTCCCTCAATTCTGTAGATTCTGTTGGCATAAGATAAGTGGTAAGGCGGTAGGTAGGGCAATCACCTTTGATACCAATAACGACGATGCTCGCTACGATATTCAGAAAAGCGCAATTCAGTGCCGAATTGTAATGTGATTGCACCAGCCTCGTCTGTTCTTAGACGTTTTATTCCAAAATCGGCATATCGTTGAAATACTTCTGGTTTGGGGTGATGGTAACGATTTAAATAACCGACCTGAAATACTGCCAACTGAGGCTGCACTGTCTGTAAAAATGCAGGGGTAGAAGAGGTCCCGCTACCGTGATGCGGTGCGAGCAATACGTCGGCACGCAATTTAGCGGGAATACTATTCACCAGCTCATCCTCTTGAATTGCCTCGATATCACCAGCCAACAACATCGAATGGGTTTTAGTAGAAATTCTTAAAGTACAACTACGGGCGTTTGGCTTCCACTTCTGGCTTTCATAACTGGCTGATGCTGGCTGCAAAACCTCAAATTCCACACCGTCCCAAGACCAGGCCTGCCCAGCTAAACAGCGACGATGATTTATGGCAGCCAAAACCACAGGGCTATCACTGGCTAATGAACTACTCACCCAAGCAATTTGCATCTCTTTAAAAATACTTAAAGCACCGCCGGAATGGTCGCTGTCATTATGCGAAATCATCACACCATCCAAAGATGAAATACCCCTCGCTCGCAAGTAAGGCACGATCACGCGGCTACCTCCATCCGACTCGGGCGAATAAGAGGGGCCGGTGTCATATAGCAAGCGATGGTGAGCCGTCTCTATCAACAAACTCATACCCTGCCCTACATCCAGCGCGGTTACCGTCATTTCACCTTCAACTGGCTGGCTTGCCCGGTGAAAGATCAATGGCAAACAACAGAAAATACCCAGCCAGCGCAAAGGCCATCCGCGTGGCGCCAGTAGCCACAAAACACCCAGCATCGCCATCCCTGCCATCCATAATGGCGGCATTGGCGTAGTAAATACCGCAAAACTTTGAGTACTTAAATAATCTAAAAATCGGGCAAGAAACTCGACACAAATATGCGCAAGCTCCAGTACCCAAGAACTCATCGGTGCAGGTAGTACGCTACCCAATAAAGCGAGCGGAGTCACGATAAAACTCACCAAGGGAATCGCCAGCATATTTGCTACTGGGCCGACAAAAGATAGCTGTCCAAACAGTAATAAGGTCAGAGGCACCAAGCCAATAGTCACCACATATTGAGTGAAGGTAGCGGCACGCAACATGCTAAATAGACGACCACGCCAGCTGACTGGTTTTGAAGAAGATACACGACCAACAGACGCAAATAAAATAATACCTACCGCACCGAATGACAACCAGAATCCCGGCCACAATACCGCCCAGGGATCAAGTACAACGACCACACCCAAGGCAAGACAAAGCACATGCGAAATACTCGTCAGACGTCCACACCACAAGGCCAACGCAACCACACTCAGCATGTACAAAGTGCGTTGTGCTGGCACACCGAATCCCGCCAAAGCGACATAGATTAAGGCCATTAACACACCGGCCAATGCCGCTGCTTTTTGCGCAGGTAAGCGAATCGATAATGGTTTTTTTAAAACATGACTAAGAAAAAATGAATGACGCCATAACCAATAGATCAAGCCAGCAAACAAACCCGCCACCATAGTAATATGCAATCCTGAGATGGAGAAAAGATGCCCTACCGACGTTCTGTTGAACACTTTCCAGTCAGATTGCGCGACCTCGCGCTGGTCACCCACCGCCAACGCCACCAGCACGCCCGCATAAGTGTGCTCAGGCAAAGCTGCATGGATACGCGTACGCAAAGCTGCTCTGCCGCGTTCAACCAGATTGCTAATACTCCATACAAATGGCGTTATACGCTGATTAGAGTTAATCGTTGAATAAGCGACTGAATTAGTCACCGAATCAGTAAGTGCAGAATCAGTTTCCATAGGATCGGCAAGCGCTAAATTATTACTTACCAAGTTATTCCGTACCGTACCGGTAGCGCGTAAGCCTTGCTCCAGCAGCCACACCTCATAATCAAAAGAATCAGGATTTGCGTTGCCGTGCGGTCGCTTCAAGTGGACTGTCAGTCGCCAACGTTCGCCCGGCTGCACCACAGCAACGGTGCTATTTGGCGATCTCAGTGGCGCATACCAAGACAAGGCAATTTTCGATGGCACGATTGGTTTTTGCTCGTCTCCATCGTTGTCAGCAAGAACTTGCTCTACTAGAAAATTAAAGCGTACACCCTGTTCAAATTGAAATGGCAAGCTGTCTATCGTACCAACGACAATAATATCTTTGCCCTCCCAAACGGTGGGTAATTCTTGCACTAGATAAAAATGCGCAAATGCGCTTGCCCAAACAAAACCCAAGCCAGCGGCACCTATACACTTAGCGCATAAATTGAAGACGCGATAAAAAACTGAAGAAATAATCCGCTCAGAAAGCCATGAATTGATGACAGGACTCAGCAAAGAAGTGAGCACTATGCACATCAGGCTAATCACCGCCAGCACAGTCAAGTCAAAACTGTCCAGCAGCGCCGCCTGTTGCTGCAAGCAAGCGACACCAATGACAAAACTGATGATCGCTGCCCGCATCGTTTAAGCTATGAGTGAACGAAGTGAGCGCGGCAACCGGGGTAAAACTTCCAGCGCGTTGGCGGTAGTCTGCGCGGCAATTTGCGTGATTGTCATCCCGCGCAATTCTGCCAATACTGCACCGATCTGCGGCAATTCTGCGGGGCTATTGATCGCTGGGTGCAACCAGCTAGGAGAGATATCTGGCGCGTCTGTTTCTAGCACGATGGCAGATATTGGTAAACCGCTTGCCAGGCGCCGGATCTGCAGAGCGCGGGTGTAAGTCATCGCGCCGCCAAAGCCCAATTTAAAATTTAAATCAACAAACGTCTGCGCCTGCTGCTGGCTGCCATTAAATGCATGCGCAATGCCGCCAACGACTTTAATTCTGCGTAAATATTTGAGTATCTGATCTTGCGATCGTCTGACATGCAGCAACACCGGCAAACCAAAATCACGGGCGATTTTTAATTGTTCGACATAGAAAAATTCCTGCTTCTCGCGTAATGGACTTTGGCTTAATTCAGGGACAAAAAAATCCAAGCCAATTTCACCGATTGCCACAAAACGCGTTATGGCACCGTCTTCTGTGTTGCCTACATCACTTGACATAAGTGTCAACACCTTCTCACGCAATAGCTGCAAATCACTTTCTTGCGCAGTCGGTACATACATGGGGTGAATGCCCAAGGCATAAAAGCAATCGCTGCGTTGCTGCGCCAGGCTTGTCACCGCCTCAAAATTACTCGGATGAACAGCAGGAATCACAATCGCCGACACGGCTTTTTGTGCGGCAGCATCAGCCACCGCTAGCGACGCGCCATCGAATTCCATCGCATCTAAATGGCAGTGCGTGTCTATCCACATGGCATTGCCTTGGCTTGATCTTGCTTTTGATCTTGATATGCAGGATGAATTGGATTTGGGAGCATCCTAGGATTATACCGCCTGATCTTGCTAACTAATCATCGATACCCAGAGGAAAAATAAATCATATCGTCAATGAACTTCTAACGATTTCGCAACAAGCATTGTAAATATACTGGTAGTAGGTATATTTATATTGCCCATATAATCATTGGACAATACGGCATTTATTAAAAAATATTAGGGGAGTATATTGAATTAATATTGAAAGTAATATTGGACGAGAGATGCAAAATCTTCCGCACCAAGATGACTACCAGAGATTGATATAAAAACGCAACCTCTGGCAGCTCTAACTCTCTAAGGTTTACCTCAGCAATAATTTAGCTCAGCAACAATCCAGATGCTCCTCATGATCCGCTACGCTTGCTCGTAAGAGTTTGGCGGCTTGCACCATGTTTTCTAATGTTGCAATCGTCTCTGGCCAGTCGCGGGTTTTCAAGCCGCAGTCTGGATTTACCCAAAGCCGGCGGTCTGGTAAAACGCTGCGCGCTTTTTGCAGCAGCCTTTGTATTTCGCTGACCTTGGCTACGCGTGGCGAATGGATGTCGTAGACGCCCGGGCCGATATCGTTGGGATAAGAAAAATCGCCAAAACCGTCTAGCAATTCCATATCTGAGCGCGAGGTTTCTATCGTGATGACATCGGCATCCATGGCGGCGATCCAAGGCAAAATATCATTGAATTCTGAGTAGCACATGTGGGTATGGATTTGTGTATCGTCTGGTACGCCGGATGCGCTGATTTTAAAAGCGCGTACTGCCCAATCCAGATACGCGGGCCAATCGCGGCTGCGTAATGGCAAACCTTCGCGGAAAGCGGGTTCGTCAATTTGTATCATGCCTATGCCTGCTTTTTCCAGATCACAGACTTCATCGCGCAACGCCAATGCGATTTGTAAGGCTGTCGTGGCGCGTGGCTGATCATCGCGTACAAACGACCATTGCAACATCGTCACGGGGCCGGTCAGCATGCCTTTCATGGTTTTGTCCGTCAGGCTTTGGGCATAGGCGCTCCAGGCGACTGTCATGGCCTCTGGCCGATACACGTCGCCATAAATAAACGGCGGCTTAACACAGCGCGACCCATAACTTTGCACCCAGCCATTTTGTGTGAAGCCATAACCCCACAGTTGCTCACCGAAATATTCCACCATGTCGTTGCGCTCTGGCTCGCCATGTACCAGCACATCAATTCCCAATTGCTCTTGCTTCTCCACTACCAAACTGATCTCAGCGCGCATCGCATCAAGATAATCCAGATGACTGGGATCGCCGCGTTTGTAAGCAGCGCGCGCTTGCCGGATCTCTTTCGTTTGTGGGAAAGAGCCTATCGTCGTAGTAGGGAACAAAGGTAGTTGAAAACGTGCCTGTTGTTTTACAATCCGCTGCGGAAATGCACTTTGGCGTTCTGCGTCCGCAGCGGTAACGCCAGCGACTCTTTGCTTGACTAAAGGATTGTGAATACGGGTCGAGGTAGCACGTTTATGGGTGGCGATTTGCGATGCAGTAAAGTGGGCAATGACCGAGGCTGCTTGTCCGTTTAAGGCTTGTTTTAAGGCGACGATCTCATCGAGCTTTTGTGTCGCAAATGCGAGCCAGCTTTTTAAGTCAGCATCGAGCGCTGTCTCGGTCGCCAGATCAACCGGCACATGCAGCAGCGAGCAACTCGATGCAATCCATAATTGATCGCCCAATTGTTTTTGCAAAGGCTGCAATTGTTGGAGTAAAGCAGACAAATCAGCGCGCCAAATATTGCGACCGTCAATCACACCGACAGATAAAACACGTGTTTTGGCCATGCTTGCGTCCCATTGGTTAGAAAGTCTGCCAGTTGTTGTGGCGCTCTCACCAGATCAAGATGAAGGCCTGCTACCGGCAATTGATGCAATAAATCTGCATAGTCTGTTACCGCCTCAAAATAGGTTGCCAGCAAAATTTTTGGTGCCGTCTTTGCCAGCGCGACATACGCAGGCTGAAACGCTTTTTGCCATTGCTGATCCAGATCTAGCGACAAAACCGGCTCATCGATTTGCACCCATTCCACCCCGGCAGCTTGCAAGCGCGCCAGGACTTTTTGATAAGCCGGAACTATCTTGTGCAGTAAATCAAGTTTATGCTGAAGCTGTTTACCTGCGTCGCCTTTGATCTTGCCCAGATAGAGCAAAGTGATCGGCCCGATCAACGTCACCTTGGCGACATGTCCCAATTTTTGGGCTTGTGCAAGCTCATCAAATAACCAATCAACGCCGCCATCAAAGCGGGTATCAGTAGTCCATTCTGGCACCAGATAATGATAATTAGTATCAAACCATTTGGTCATTTCCATCGCGACATTGGCGCTATTACCGCGCGCGGCGCTGTAATAATTTTCTAAGGACAAAGCCTGCGGATCAAAACCAAATCGTGTCGGCAAAGCACCCAGTAATGCCAGCGTATTTAATACCTGATCATACCAGGCAAAGTCGCCAACGCTGACATAGTCCAGACCGGCTTGCTGCTGCACGCTCCAGTGTCGCGCCCGCAAATCACTGCCGATATCTTGCAATGCCGCTTCGGACAATTCTTTACGCCAGAAAGCTTCTTGCGCAAATTTCAATTCACGCTGCGCACCGATGCGCGGAAATCCCAAAATATGTGCTGATGCCATGACAACTCCTTTTATCTAAGTGTTGTCATGATGGTGCAACGTCGTTTATGATTCAAACGATAAATTTTAAGAATCAACTTGAATTTCATTCATAGTGAAAATGATTTTCAACATCAAATTCACACCCGAACTCGAACTCAAACTAAAACTCAAACCAAAATCCATAGCCGAGCAAGCTTATGCAATCAATACTGGAAGTCCGGCACCTCAAAACCCTGCACGCTTTGCGTGAGGCTGGCAATCTGTTGCGCGCTGCGACCCTGTTAAATGTGACGCAATCTGCGCTGTCACACCAAATCAAATTGCTGGAAGAGCACCACGGCAGCGCCTTGTTCGAGCGCAAATCGACGCCGATACGTTTTACACCAGCAGGAGAACGACTGCTACAACTGGCCGACGCTATGTTACCACAAATCGCCAATACCGAGCGCGATCTGGCGCGTCTGGCGCAAGGGGTTGCCGGGCAATTACGGATTGCGGTGGAATGCCACACCTGTTTTGACTGGCTCATGCCCGCAATGGATTTATTCCGTCATCGCTGGCCAGAGGTCGATCTGGATATCGTCTCTGGATTTCAGGCCGATCCGGTTGGCCTGCTGTATAGCAACCGTGCCGATGTGGCGATTGTGGCAGAGATTGATCATGATGAGAGCGTCAGCTACCACCCTTTATTCCGGTTTGAAATTGTCGCCCTACTCGCCAAAGACCATGCGCTGGCAACGCGTGATTATCTGGTGGCGCAAGATTTTGCGACCGATACTTTAATCACCTATCCGGTACCCGATGAGATGCTAGATATCGTGCGGCAAGTGCTCAAACCCGCTGGCGTAGAAGTAGCCAGACGCACCACAGAACTTACCGTCGCCATGTTGCAACTGGTCGCCAGCAAACGCGGCATCGCCACCCTACCCGTCTGGGCGGCGCAAAATTATGTGAACCGGGATTATGTTTTACCTAAACGGATTACGGCTGATGGCTTGACCGGCAAACTATATGCAGCTTGCTTGCCAGAGCTGGCGGATAAAGCCTATTTGACTGACTTTGTGAAGACCATACGAGAAAGCAGTTATTTGAATTTGCAGAGCGTGGAATTGATTTAATGCCGATTGATTTGATACCGCTACCCATGCAGAGATTTTTGTAGCATCCAAACCGGTTTGTCTCTCGATGCTACACTTTTGCCTCCAACCTTGCGCGAGTTAACACCATGGCACACATTCCAGACACCTTACTCAATTTAAGCAAAATCACCAGCGAACAGTGTGACGTCACGTTTGCAACGCGTGAGCATCAGACCAGAGAGCCACACACACATCCAACCCCGATTTATGTCATGGTCACCGAAGGCACGATGTTTGTCGCCAGTGGCGGCAAAGAAAAAGCGTTTCATGCAGGCGAATGGTGCGTGATTGACGCCGGTGTAGCACATGCGGAACGCTTTGCAGAGAAAACTTCAACCGTGGTGTTTTGGGTTAAAGCAGCTTGAAAGCGAATTAATTCTCCAGCGCCACAGGCGACACCAGCACGCCATCCGCATCTGCATAAATCCAGTCACCAGTGTCAATGGTTACGCCAGCAAACCGGACACGCACATCTTGTTGCCCCGCATTACGTTTGGCACTTTTAACCGGGAACGCCGCCAAAGCACGTACGCCGATCTCGCAGGCATTAATCTCCTCCACATCGCGGATACAACCATTGACGATGATGCCAGCCCAGCCGTTTTGCTCCGCCAGTTTGGCGAGATTGCCACCCACCAGCGCGCAACGCAGACTGCCGCCGCCATCAACGACCAGTACACGACCGTTGCCAGGGGTTTCTAGCTTATTTCGTACCAGCACATTTTCTTCAAACAATTTTAGCGTGACGGCAGGTCCGGCAAATTGCGTCTTGCGACCGAATTGTTTAAAAATAGGCGTAAAAACTTGTAGCTCGCCGCTGGCGATTTTATCTTCATATGCATCGCAGATATCACAAGTTAACAGACTCATTTGATTCTCCCAAAATCGATAGAAATCATATACTCCCCCTATTTTTTACAAAATATGCCGTTTTGACCAGAAAACATATGGACGATTAAATATACTCACCATTAGTATATTTAATACTACACAACTTATGCGGCAATTCATCATTTTTGCATAAATCTGGCATGAATCAAGAGTAAATACTTTTTTGCACCCATCCTTCTTTCTTTATAAAATGTCATGATAAAATTATCAACATTAATTTATTGCCATTGATTTACTACCATTAATTTATCAACATCAACAAGCCCACGTTCACGGAAATACATTTGATGGATTACCTCACCACCAGCCCCACCGCACGCTCCGGCGCACTGTCTGG
>NZ_JBEONQ010000038.1:0-47917 GCF_040544445.1 Undibacterium sp. GrIS 1.8
AGGCATCAAAAAAATGGACGATGCCCATTCAGAATTGGCGTATGGCGCTGAATCGATTTATGATTGAGTTTGGTGACCGTATTCAACAATACGACCACTAAGTTGTTCCGTGGCATTTACACAGAATTTCTTACAGGCTCTGCTTTTCTGGCCGGAGAATTTAATATTTACTTTTTCGACATGATTGTTGATGACAATTGGCTTCAGTTTTAATGTTCTTGGCAAGCTCTTTTGTCAACGCTTTGCGTTTCTCTCAGTCCATTACAATGTCTATCGGTAAGTTCCTCGTTTGAGGTTAATAGACCGCGGACATTTACACAAATTTATTTACAGGCTCTATTGCACTTGAAAAAAATAGAGTAACAAAATTTTTGTTCGTGCTAATTCTTATACTAATTCCATCCCTTTACCAGGCAATCGCCGCAAAACTAACGCCGACGTCCTATATCGGGATCATCACTTAGATATGCGTTTTATCACTCCAGCCATTCCTTCGTTGCTTAAAATTTCCCAAGTCCGTTTACTTATTCTTCTACGATGATCGGCATTCAATAATGCTTGCAAGAGATGTGCTGTCAATAATCCTAAACTCAATTGAGACTGACTTCTCCCAGCCTGAAAACCTGGCGTGAGTATTTTATGTAGTCGGACTATTTCTAATGCCTCGGTAGTCCTATCAAACAGTTTTGGGTATTCTGATTTGCCATTGGATTCTATCCAGGCCTTAAAACTATCTTGACCAGTTAAATAAGGATTTGGAAACTTTTTTTGTAGATCTATGCGTTCGCGATAGATCATGCGTTCCAGTGGACTGATCTTATTTCCATTGGCAAAACTGCCAAAATGCCACGAAACCTGGCTCAACGGATCAGTACTTAAATTCTCTGTTACTGTGCTATACCAATTAACCAGATCGGTAACTGTTTGATTTCCTGTTGCGTTCTTTTTTGACATGGTCATGTGTGCTCCACTGTCAAAGCCTGTGAAGTGATAAAAGCCTAATGACTCTCCGTTAACCAATACTTGATCTGGTACTTTGCCGGTTAGTTTGCGTGTTGTGAGATTCCATGGGGCGACGTTGAGTCTTGGTGATCGTAAAATACACACCCCTTCAAAGAACGCAGGTGCCAGATCAACCCAGCGTTGATCTGTAAATAAGCCGTTTGGAATATCCGCTCGACAAAAATAATATAAACGTTCAGCCCACCATGCTGCAAAAGTCTTGCCAATTTCGGTTACATTAACAGCAAAAAAACCTAAATTATAAATGCCGTGTTTCAGGCTACAAATTTCATTGTCCATCACTGATGCGACAGAAGACTCAGGCTTCAGCTGATGTGGAGTCAATGCTAGATTACAGTTTTCAAGCGCTGTTATAACCTCATCTAGCCGGGAAAACAGCACAGTATCCGGATCGAGATAAATTACGCCGGCACAGTCGTCACGATCCAACAGGGTTTTTAGCATAAACGGTTTGATCGCTGTCGAAAGTTCGACAATATTATGACAAAAAGACCAACCCATAAAATCAGGTATACCCAAACTATCTGCCGGATGAATTTCATCAAAAGGCTCTTTGGACAAATCTATTTCAGGTGGAAGTTGATCGGACAATGCCAAGTGAACGACCCATTCTGGATGCCATTGTTTAATGGATTCTATTAATACTCGAACTTTCGGAATGTAATTACATGCAGCACTGGTAAAAACATGTATTTTTTTCATGCTAACGCGCTCAACCATATAACTTCTTTCTTTTTTAAGGCTATTTGCCGCCAAAAACATTGTAGTTCATCCAGTATTGCAGCGGGTTGCATAGAGCTCAGGACCAATCCGTTCTCGTACGCTTTGGCTAGGTCTGCGGGAGCACCAAAGTTAAAGCAAGCAAATGGAACACCCATATCGACCAATTCATGTGAGACGTACGAGAAGGTTTCTGCCCAAATTGAGGGTAACAAAAATACGTTTGCTCCAGATTCTTGAACGATGCGACTAAGTTGTTTTGGATGATATGGGCCCGTGATATCAACAATATGGCTGGGAACTCTCGCCTCTATCGCGCCGATAATAGTTATTTTTATATTTGAATGTCGTTTTTGGATTTCACGTGCCAATCCGTTGACGATTTCAGCACCTTTATGCTTACCTATCATACCCACTACACCAATATGCAGTTCCTTTGAATGAGATATAGAGATTCTTTTAACTGATGTATGAAGTGCATGCGGTTGTACTCGCCAATTATTTTGAGGAACGTCAGGATATGCCCGTTGTAACAGGCGTTTGGACGCTTCGGAGAATAATCTTACTTCATCTGAAGCGATCAGCAATGCCGACCAGGCGAGACGCCATTGGCGTATGTCTCTGATGTTGCTGACAGAGACGAATCCGTCAGTATGCTCGTTAATGCAACGCTGACATTCGTTAATGCCTGGAACATCACAAAACGTGCCTTTATCATTAATCAAAAAATGGCTAGGGCAAATGGCAAAGTAATCGTGTACCACAACCTGTAATTCACAATGCATATGCTTTCTTAGAGTGACTAACATCTTGATTACGCTAAGTGGCTGTCTGAACGATACAGCACAGTTATAAAGGATATGGTGTATTTTGGCATGCCCTAGCAAATAGACAAACGCTTCTATAGATGTAATCGAATAACGTATTGGTGATCTACCGTCAAAGAACTCAACAAAGTATTGCAAGCTAGCGATATGAAAGCCTAGCATCAAAACATTCTCATCAGAAGCGAGCCGCTCAGCAATATGTCTCTGGCGATATATATTAGCACCGCCTCCCATATCATGATCAATCACTACAGCACAGGGGCGTGATTTAAGTTGATGAATGAGTTTTTTCCAAATTACTGAGTCTAGCGCTTTTGGTTTACCGGAGTTGTAACGTAAAATCTTATCAACTACCGCTTTAGGGCCTGAGTTTTTCAGCAATAGCAGAGATTTTTTTGCTAAAACAGCATAGTGAGCTACCTTGCTAAGAGCGTTTTCATGCTCCTGACGCTGAGTGAAATGAACTGGTGTCGTGAGGATGCTGTTATCCGATAATTCCCAACGTAGCTCTATGCTTGAAATTTTTTGCTCACCTGTCTCTGCTAGTAATAAAAATCCAGCATCACTTGCTTCCGGTATGACGTGGTATTTTTTACGAACGTCATCCCTACGTTGACCATAATTAGCGTCAAGCTCAATATTTGCCTTTATTCTATCGAAGTGCAAGACAAGCACAACTTTACGTATGTTTAATCCTGGCACAAAACCCCAGCCATACGCAAAAATTTGATTTTCTCGAATTAAAACGTGATCAACACCATGTTTTAACATTAGCCCCCCTCCTTGTCTTATCAAGATAAGAGTTGCGCCAAGCATAAGTAGTTCATAAAATAATCTGGTGTAAAAATCTAATGAAAGAAATTTTACGCTCCCGCAAGACTTAGTACCTCATCCACGGTTGTAATACCCTGCCACACCTTAAGTATGCCATCGTCGCGCAGCGAGCGGACATTGCTTAAGCGTAAGTAACGAACGATATCTGCTTCACTCGCGCCTGTCAGAATTTGATGTTGCAAAGTAGCGTCGACTTCGAACAGTTCATAGATCGCTACGCGACCACTGAAACCGGTCTGATTACAATTACGACATCCTACGGGACGACGTAATTGAGGTTTACTGACAAGCTCATCGCTCCAATGCTTCACACCTTCCAGTAAAACTCGATGGGTTTCCTGACTTACCTCTGTTGGCTGCGAACAATGTTCGCACAGGCAGCGGACCAGGCGCTGAGCCATGACACCTTTTAGGCTCGATCCTAACAAAAATGCTTCAATTCCCATATCGACTAGACGGGTAACTGCACCTGCAGCACTATTGGTATGCAAAGTTGAGAATACTAAATGGCCTGTTAATGCTGATTGCACGGCGATTGCGGCAGTTTCCTGATCGCGAATTTCACCAATCAACACTACGTCTGGATCATGTCGTAAAATGGAGCGCAAAGCAGCGGCGAAGGTAAATCCAATATCAGCATTGACCTGAATCTGAGTAATATCTTTTAACCGATATTCGACCGGATCTTCTACAGTAATAATCTTGTTGAGTCCATCATTACCGATATCTAGGGCGGTATACAGTGTCGTGGTTTTTCCTGAGCCGGTCGGTCCGGTAACCAATACGATACCGTTCGGCATCTGAATCCAGCGTTTAAATAGTGCCGCGTGATCCGGCATCATGCCCAGATCCTCAAGATGATAGGGTTTACGATCTTGGCGCAACAGACGCATTACTACTGATTCACCCATTGCGCCCGGCAGTACCGATACACGGACGTCAAAAACTTCGCTATTAACGCGCGCTGTCATGCGACCATCTTGTGGTAATCGACGCTCTGCAATATCAAGCTGTGACAAAATCTTGATACGGCATACAGTTGCATCAAATTTATCTAGCGGCATACGGCTCAGCTCTTGCATTACACCGTCTACCCGTAACCGAATCGCAAATTCGTATTCGCCTGGTTCAACGTGAATATCTGATGCCCTTCGTGTTACCGCCTGTGATAATACCGTGTTCACCAGCTCAATGATCGGCCCTTCTTCAGCAAGCTCGCGCAAATGCATGACGTCACCAGTCGCCACCGCCCTCGGTTCACGTCGTTCCAGTGCGGCATAAAACGCTTCAAATGCGGATGGTCGAACTAGTGAGTAATGTATTTGTGTTTCTGGAGGAGATTTAAGGCGCAGAACCTCGTGAACATTCGCGCTGATTACCTCCTTTGCCACGCAATGGGTAATGTGGGAATCTTCTTGTTGCCAAAGAATTAAGCCCTGAGCTTGACACCAATGCGATAACAAACCCCACTGACTCACCGTAGTTGGGAAGGCGATTTGCGCGTGGTGCAAGTCCTCTTCTGTGATGAGTGGCATGCCGCTGTGCAAGGCCATCTGCTGATAAAGAACCTCTTCAGATAAAGCCCCCATTCTTACCAATAGTGCAGGTAGAGGTGTGAATTGTTCTCGTTGAAGCAATCGGGCGTTCACTAGCGTCTCGGTGGGAACGATTGAGTTGGCTTCAAGGAATTGTTCGAAAGAGAGAAATGTATTCATTGCGTGATCATAATGGTTCATTGTGTCATTAAGCTAATCAGCTTACTTCGTTGCAATTTTTACATCGTTGCTAACACTATACCATTTACCGGCTGCACGAACTGCCAATAGCAGCTCGGTACTTTTCTCTAATTTAATTTTGACCCGAATATCTGACTTTCCCATATTGGGAATTTCCTGCGCTGCTAATATAGCAGAGTCTCCTTTTGCTGGAGATGTGTTCATTAGAACAAATAACTCGGTTCCCGGCAATTCGCTCATCAATCGCACTGACATCAGTCCTGCAGGAGCAATAGTTGGAGAGTCCAACAATAAATAGTCCGACTTAAGTAACTGAGTTTTTGTGAGGGAGGGTTTCAACACATTGAGCGCCTTATCTACGCTATCTGCCTTTAGCAGATCTGGCATCAAGGTCTCCAGTGATGTGATGGAGCCACTGTTGATACTAATCTGGGCGTGAGTAGTTGGAATAGGAGTCGCCAAGATAAGTACAATTGAAGCAATTTTGACCACCAAATCAAAGCTTGCGCGGGATATTTGAGGAATAAAAAAATTAAACATTTCGCCTTTTATATGAGCTTGAGAAGCACAATGATGTGATCTGGAGATATTGTACACTGCGCTAATATCAAGATCGAACTAATATAGGCTTGGAGAGATACGAATATTCTCATCGTATTAACAAAATATTAAAACAAAAAAGGAGGCGAAAGCCTCCTTTTTTTAACTAAATAATACTATTACCAAACTCTATATTACTTAACCAGACCAGTTTGTGCATCTTGATCATTTGCTTGCGCATCTGATGGAACACGATCTGTGCTGGAATCAAAATCAACTCCTTGAGCTGAAGAAGCTTCAATGAAATTTTTGCTATCAGGATTGTACAAATAATTTTGTACTTTCAGAGCGCTAACACCATCAGCTGAGATGCGCAAACGATCACCAGCACCATTTGTGTTTGCAACTGGGCCAGCGGCACCAGGAGTTACACTTGTAGGTACTGTAGTCAACAATGCATTGATAGCAGTAGAGGTCAAGTTTGATACAGCACGTGGTGCCAATGTGCCTAATGCACCCCAGTTACCGTATGAACCATCTGCATGAATCAATTGGCCATACACAGTCGCAGTGTTTACTTCACTTGGGTTGATCAAGCGAATAACACTTGTCCAGCCACCGCCAGTTGTTGGAGTAGCGTAATTGCGCACGTCAACTTTAACTCCGCCAACTAAAGATGCCAAAGGTTTTGTGCAGCTATTATCTTGCTCATTCAAGTAAGTTGTGCCTGAATCAGGAGCTTTAGACAACGTGCCGGTAGCATTGAATGTGGACACTGGAATTACTGCGGTACCAGGAACAGTGTAGACAACAAACAAAGGTGCTGCCAGTTGAGCTGGTGTCAACGATGTTGAAGTCAGAGTAACTGTGTTCCCAGTTGTAGCTGTCACAGTTGCAGTTGCGCCGCCAACAGCTGGACCGTTAGCCGTTGTTGACAGCCATACTGTACTGCCAATAGCGAAACCTTGTGAAGAAACAACTTTAACGTTGAAGTTCTTCAATTCAACTGCACCAGTAGTATTTGTTGCGGCTGTGGCAGGATAAGTTGCTGCAGTTAGCAAATAAGGGTTGTTGCTACCTGAATCAGAACCAGTTGAATCTTGTTTGATCGTAACAGTCCCCAAGTTAGCTACTGTAGTAGTTTGAAAGCCACTGGTTGCAGTTGCGACACCACTTGTTGCTTTGAACAACGTATTTTGATTCGCTGCATCAACTTTAGCCAAATTAGTTGTAGCTGCAACTAATGAAACTGACAGGTTCGTAGGGAATGTAAAAAGTGTACCATCATTTGTGCTTCCAGCGCGAGTGTGCTCGTTGGCCGGATTTGCATTCAATGCATCGGTAGCTTGTGCTGTAGAGGTTACGTTGGCAAATTCTTTAACTGAAACACCTAAAGTAGGAACACTATTGACGCAAGGAAGCACAGCGCCAACTAAAGTGTATAGGTTGCTTACCGTAGCAGCAACTGCTCCAGCATTAGCATTAGTTACTGTATCATTAAAACGAACCGCTGGTGTAACGTACGTCGTTCCTGCTAATTGTGGGAAAGTTACATTAGCAAACAACACAGTTTTATCTGCGCTGAGTGTAGGTGTGCTTACGGTGTACTTCGCTACTGGAATGATATTACCAGTATTATCTACGAGAGTAATTGCGTTTGCTGAGCCAGCAGTTTTGAATGTGCCCTGCTTAAGAACCAATTGGATCTGGAAGGATTGAGTAACTAAGGTTGCATCGATATCGCCAGCGAAACGATACGATACTGGCGGTGCTGACACTGCCTGTGCGTCGTTCACAATTGTTTCGTGAGCGATAGCTGAAGATGTTGATTGAATTTGACCCGCAGAAGCTACGTTAGCAGCAAAAGCAGCAACCAGGCTAGCCGCCAGGATACTTAGTTGTTTGTGTTTCATTTGAATAGCCTCTCTAGAAAAGACATTTGTTAATACTAAAATAAAATGTACAACGTACGTTTAATACAAGTACTTGTCATACGAGTACTCATATGACTAGCCGAGTCGGATTAAATCATGTTTTTACAATTACAGCAAGTTACTCCGTGCAAATAAATTGAAAACGTAATTTTGGCAACATTTCCTCCCCCCATAGGTCATATCGGTAAGATCGACGAAACTATATTAGGCTGTGTTACAGCATTCTGCACGTGATTCTTAAACTTTGTACAGAAGTTTGTTGTTACTTAGGTACATACTGTATCGGAAGTTAATTCAACTTTACGCAGTATCGTATGTGTATTTAAAGCCTCTCAGAAATGTGGACTTGCGTATATGTTATTAATCATGGGGTTGTTAATTGAGGATTTGTGTATTCTTTGCATTAATAGAAATCTCATGTATTTACCCATTGTTGTTACTAGTCCTTGCTCCGTTAATGAAATACAATCCTGCAACTATTTAAAGCATATTGTTTTTTAAATTGATGCCTCCCTCGGATGCGGTCGTTTGCTTTATTTGATTAAACAACTCTACCGTTCACTTACTGGTGTTTATGACTTTATTTTCCGAATTGTTAAATCGCTATGCCTGAATATCGTTACCAAGCCACTGATCCCCAAGGTATTGTAATCAAAGGCGTTCTTACTGTGGAGACTGAATTTGAGGCAATGTCTCAACTGCAGCGTCGCGGCTTAATGGTATTTGAGATGCGTCAGGCTGCTACGCCAAAATCGATACGATTATCGCGGCCAAAGCGCGCTGGACGGGACGCGTTATTGGTCGTGCTCCAGGAGCTGGCGACACTTCTGGATGCTGGTGTAACGCTTGCTGATGCCGTTGAGAATGTTGCTCGTGGTTACGTCGATTCTCCTTTGGGTATTGCTTTTAATAAAATTTTTTCTCAACTACGCGGCGGTGTTGCGTTTTCTAGGGCGCTGATTGAGGCAGATCTGCGGTTGCCTAATTATGTTATCGAGCTCTGTAAGGCAGGAGAATCTACTGGCAAACTGCCTGGTTCTTTGCGCTCTGCTGCTGAGCAGTTGGAGCTTGAACAAAATTTCCAACGTGAGGCGCGAAATGCTCTCATTTATCCAATGGTCTTGGTGGTCAGCGGTTTTCTCGCAACATTATTAGTGTTTGTGTTTGTCGTACCTAAGTTTGCTAATATTTTGAGCAATCCAAAGGCCGATATTCCGCTATTGTCGGTATGGGTGCTGGCAACAGGTATGTGGCTTACAAAAAATAAATTACTGTTAGCGATTGTTGTTGCAAGCGCTGGGATTGGTGGCTACCTATTACTTCGTCAAGAAAAAATACAGCAAAATCTTTGGAACTGGGCTGCAGGATTGCCCTTGATCGGTAGCTGGATTATGCACACAGAGATGGCGCGCTGGAGTTCTATGTTTAGTGTCCTGTTGCAAAATCATGTATCGATTTTGGAGGCTTTGGCTCACGCGCAGAACGCGCTTCGTGGCGATGTCTGGCGACAGAAGGCATCATTAATATTGAGTGATGTTCGAGGTGGTAAAACGCTCGCGGAGTCGCTGCAATTGCATCAATTTATTGATGCCACCGGTGTCAACTTAGTACGAGTTGGTGAGCGTTCTGGCGCATTGGGTAAAACAACGGCCTCCTTGGCCAACATGCATCGGTTGCATAGCCAGCAACAGATGAAGCAATTTTTGATTCTACTCGAACCAATAACGATTTTGTTAGTCTCAGTTGTACTCGGCGGTATTATGATTTCAGTCATGCTAGCGATTACGAGTTTGACGAATGTTATCTAGTCGGCGGTCGATTGGGGGTAATCGCCGCTGATATAGCCTCCGTGGTTAGTTAGGAAGATAAATTTGGTTCATTTTTATGATGTGGCAATCTCAGATATGCTTAGATAACCTTCCTATAATCAGATCGCAGTTTGTTGAACATCACGTTTTTAATGAAGTGAACCACCTGACTAAATGTTGTAAATTTAGTGCTGGTTGATGTGATTGTTTTGTTTTATCTGTGATTGAGTACTTGTAATAAAGGTATGCAATTTTCGTTTTGAAAGGTGGTTATGCGCAATAAATTATGGACGTTAAGTAAAACTAAGCGATCTGCGGGTTTTACCCTGCTGGAGATGTTAGTTGTGATGGTAATTATCGGTTTGCTAGCAGGTTTAGTCGGGCCGCGTATTTTCGGCAAAGTAGATTCGTCTAAGGTGCAAACTGCGCAAACACAAATAAAAATGCTTGAGAGTGCATTGAATATTATGCGACTCGACGTCGGACAAGTGCCTCCTCCGGAGCAAGGTCTCCAGTGGCTTTTGACGCCGCCCTTGGATTCAAATCTTCAACCTTTATGGAAGGGACCATACATCGAGGGTGCCATTCCGCTTGATCCTTGGAGTAACCCATATCAATACAAAGTACCTGGTATTGATAACAAGCCTTATTCAGTATACTCGTTTGGAGCCGACGGTAAGGAGGGAGGGGAGGGGCTAAATGCAGATATCGGACTTGGAACACCAGCAAAATAATCGATGTGGAAGATAACTAATTTTGTGGTGGAGTGCTTTCTGTGATGCAGTCTTCTCTCCCGTGTCGATTTATACGCGGATTTACTCTAATCGAAATGATGGCAGTTTTAACGCTGACCGCAATTATGGCCGGCGTTGCTGTACCTGCCATGCAAAGATGGTTTGATTCTATTTCTGAACGGGCGCAGTTGACTGAGATATCAATACAGTTTCAGCGACTGGCATCTCGCGCGGCGTTGTTATCCGAGACGGTGAAGCTGAGTAAAGAAAACTGGACCACTAAGATGGGCGATGGCAATGCCATGTTGAGTTTGCCAGATGGTTGGGCGATTGTGAATGAAAAGCCAGTCGTCTTTTTTCATAGTGGAATTTGTGAAGGCGGGATAATTGAGTTGCTTGGCTTTCAGACCCGCAAAGTGAAATTGAATATTGCTCCTGTTAGTTGTGACGTTAGCGTAATTCGGCAATGAACGTGCTTATCCCTACTGTAAGGTATCGCAAAGCAGACCGTAGACAATTTGGTTCGGTTTGTCAAAAGCAACTAGGCTTCAGTTTGCTGGAGATGATTGCTGCGTTGACTATTTTGACGATAGGCTCTGTTGTATTATTTAGCTGGCTTGGACAGTCAATGGGACAGTTGAATCGCTTTCAATTGCAGGAAAAAGAGTCCTTGGCAAAAATACAGGCAATCGATTTTCTTTCAACCCAAAATCCTGCCGTGGCATCGGATGGAAGGCAGGTATTTGATTCCTTTCAAATCGAATGGACTAGCGAACCCCTCTCAGAGATCCGAGACTCGGTTTCACCCTCTGGAGGATTGGGTCTTTACCAAATCAGTATCTACAAAGTTCAGGTAAAGGCTTCCGATAAAACTGGACGGGCATGGTTTGAATTTCCATTACGCTTAGTTGGATATAAACAGGTTCGACAGCCAGCAGCAGTGACGCCCTTCTGACATGTTAAAGATAAAAAGTGTTCACCTAGATCGACTTAGAATTGCACGTGCTAAAGGTATTGCGATCAGAAGTCAGACTGGCTTAACCCTAATCGAGTTGCTGGTTAGCCTAGTCATTCTGGGCTTTGTTGTCGTGATTATGTCTGGTGCTTTTTTCCAAGTTGCGCAAGTTGTCCGTATTGCGGAAAACGTAAATGGGCAATTTCAGTCACAGTGGATACGTGTGAACTCACTTAAAGATCTAGTGAGCAACCTAGTGCTTCCTGAGAATGTTGAGAAACCGTTTCACGGTGATAGCACCGGATTCGAGGCTTACTCTTTATCTTTGCCCAACAATGACTGGGGAAATTTGCAAAAATTTCAGGTGAAATTAACTTCTGGCAGATCTGGGAAAACGGATCTTCTGGTGATGACAGATGACGGACAGTCTGTAGTAATCGGCTCGTGGGACACGTCGATGCAATTTGAGTATCTGATGGTCGATGGTACAACCTCGGCAATTTGGCCTCCGATGGGAAAAGTAGTCGATGACATGCCGCGAGGCGTAGTTGTACGAGCTAACTCAGGTGATCGTTTGTTGCAGACCGTCGCAGTTTATGATGGTATGCGTAAGATTGAGCCGAACACAAAAAATGAAATGGGTAAATTGTTTGGGGTAGATGTGAAGTGATGAAGTTATTGCATATTTCCCGTCGTAAAAAAAACGAAAATGGATTTGCATTAGCGGCAGTGTTATGGCTGCTCGCTGGATTGACAATATTGGCCGCGATGATCAGTCAATCCAATCAGATACTCGCCGAACGTCAAGCAAAGTTAAAACAACGCGCGAATGCTGAACAGGCTTTTCTATCTAGTCGCAGCGAGGCGTTATATTGGCTCTCAACGAGCAAGGCAACTGAGAATGGATTTGGCTGGTCAGGGCAGTATTTGCGCGTGGATAGTCGCGGGTATGCCGGCGCGGATGGAAGCACTATGCAACTCCAAGATGTGCGGGGATTGTTAAATTTAAATCGCCCAAAGCGAAATTTGTTGTCGCGGCTTCTGGTAAGTTGTGGCGCAGATGAATCTCAGGCCGATGCGCTAATGGATGCATTGGAGGACTATGCCGAACCTAGCAAGCTAAAACGCTTGAACGGCGCTAAGGATTTTGAGTATTCTGCAGCGGGTTTGCAACCTCCTCGTGGTGCCTCGCTTCTTTCTGAGCCAGAGATTTGGCGTGTCTATGGTTGGAAAAAACTGCAGCCAATTTGGGAAGAACGTCATTGTTTTGAAGATGTCACTGTATGGGGAGATAGTAATTTTAATCCAGGTACCGCAACTGCGAAGACACTGTCAGCCTATGGATTGACCCTCGAACAGTTGGCAACTGTTGCTAAGGAACGTTTAACTGGCGAATCGACGACGATTAACGTGTTGCAGCAAAGTAATCAGTCAAATAATTTCTTAGGTTTGCCAGATGGAAGGTACCCTGCTAGAACTTTGCGAGTGACTCATTCGATGCCTGAAATGTCTTGGGTTTTTCGATACGAGTTAAAATTGCGGTCCAATGCGGAAGGGACGCCATGGGAGATAAATTCCCCGCGCCGAATACCATTGGCTTCAGTTATCATGCCGACTGACCGCGCTGAGTGGCCAAAAATAGACCAAATTTCTGATACGGACAAGAATGCAATTACGCAACCGATACTACCTTTCTGACTATGCCGAATCCGTTGGCTTATTGAAAAGTGAGCGCTCTGGAGAGAAATCCGCTCAGAAGACTGGGTGGATTAAACCTTTGTGGATATTGCCCCGTGCCTGGTGCGTGATGACCTCATTGCAAGTCAAAGGAGTCCCCCGTCATAAAACGTCGGCGCTAGTGCAATTACAACTCAATCGACTTGCTCCTTTTGCCGATTGTGGAGTTTATGCTTGTCGTTCAGGAGATTGGGTACACCTCTGGTTTTGGGAAAATAGACTTGTGCGGGATTTTTGTGCTAAGACTGGACTAGATTTTAATTCGCTTCAACTTGCTCCAGAAAGTGTTTGTTTTCCCAAATTTAAAGATGGCGCAGTCCTGTATGAATGCAAGGAAGGTATCGAAGCACAGTTGTGGCACCAAGATACTTTGATTGATACCGCTTGGTGGCCGGATCTTATTAGTGATCAGGAGTGGATTGAGTGGCGTCCTACTTCGGCTGCAGCAACTGGTGTTCGCAGCGAACTTCTAAATTGGCCGGAAAAAATGCCGGCGCGGGTCATTTCTGTCGAGGCAAAGCCAATCAGGGATTTCGCAAGGCTCGCAGAGCCATGGGGGCGCAATTTACTTGGCACCCAGTGGTGGCATGTCATCAAAGATTTTCGAATTGATATTTTACTAATTGCTACTTTTGGACTTTTAGCCGGATTTGCAGCTTATCTATCCATACAATGGTGGACTTTACAGACTTTGAAAAAAATAACTGAAGAAAAGATTTCCACGTTATCTGTAAGAGTAGACCCCTTGAACGACGCTCGTAGTAAAGCACTTTCGCAGCAACAATGGATTAATAAACTTGCAGCATTACGCAGCCAGGATGGAATTCAGGATATGCTCAAAAGCCTACAGCCTGTCTTGCAACAACAAGAAGCTGCGTTGCGTGAATTTGAGTATCTCGATGGTGAATTGCGATTGACGTTAGTGCCGATTAATACAGAATTAAATATTGCATCGTTGATTCAAGATATGGAATCACTGCCTAAACTGAGTAATTTAAGGCTATTACCTGACAGTGACGTGAGAGTTGTTAAAGTATCTGCCAAGATGCAACGTTTAGGGAAACCATCTGGTGAGCTGCGGGTCTTAGGGCAGTTACAAACACCAACTGAGCCAGTAAAAGCGGACCAATCTCCTTCGACTTACAGAAGTGGCAAGCGAGAGAAGGGGGAATGAAATGAAAACAGGTGAACGTTTTTGGCAACTTGTGGGAATGGTGATGTTAATTCTCATCATTTATGGACTTACCGAGTTATACGATTTAAATACGGTGCAAAAAAAACAGTTAGACAGTCAGAACGAATTACTGGATCGCCAGGAAAGGCTGCTGAAGAATAATCAATGGCGTGAAAATTTGATCGCTGTTCAACAAGTGAAAAAAGCTTGGATTGAGTTTTTACCCACAGAAAAATCACCTACTTTTGCAAAAGCGAGATTATTGAGCGACATTCGTGATTTAGCGAAAGGTGCCGGCGTGCCCAATCTGGCAGTAACGGCAGCCGATGCAGAGGGTGGTGATAAGACTGATTTATCTCCAGGGGCATTCAAAGCGAAGTCTACTTACCAAACTAACGGTGATAAAAATAAACTTGATGTGCTACCTTCTGGTGTGCAGATGATTAAATTAACTGTGACGGGTAGGTTTGATCCGCTGGCGTTCACTAAGCTATTACATTCCTTTGAAGAGGCGCAGCGATTTACCGTTGTCGAGCGCGCAATTGTTCGCGGAGCGCAGATGGAAATTGGTATTCGTTGTTATTGGCGTCTTGATCCTGTCCTTGCTCAAGAAAAAGCAGAGATTCCATCTTCCTCAAAAGTGCTTTGACTGAACATGAGTATGCGAGATATCAAGAAAATTTCTGGCCAACATTGGGGCTCCACCGTCTTTGTAATAGGATGTTCTGTCGCAGGTGCTTTGCTGGGACGTTACATGTTATTTGATTCCTTAGGTCAAATGCATTTAGCGAACGCAAAAAAACAAGCACTTCCTGACGCGCCATTTATAGTGCCGGCGGCCCCTCCTGAAACGATGAAAAATGAGCAAGATTTGAGCCAAGAGGATGGATCAAAATCGACCATCGGTTTAAGCGAACTCCGAGTTTGGGAGGTTGCAGTAAAGCAACCTCTCCCGCCGAGGAAGGAGCCTTTGACGCCACCTCGTTGGCGGATAGTTGGAGTAACTTCAGTTGGAAGCGAGAAAAGTGTACTCCTTTTATTTGAAAATCAACCAGCAACGGAGACGAGAAAAATTGGTGAGAAATTACCTGGCGGTGCAAAGATTGTTGAGATCGCCCAAGACCAATTAAAAATTTCTTTGAATGGTCAACTTATGAAACTGAATCTACGTAAGCAATGAAAAAATCAACTTTCCGACAAAACACAAGATTTCTAACGAGTCGTTTTGCTCCAGTTTTTGTGATAATTACTCTGTTATTTGTATCTGGGTGTGCAGACCCAAAATTAAATATTCCTAAGAAAATAGAATTTGAGCGCAGCCCACAATTGACTTCGGCGTCCTTGTTGGGTGATGAACAAATACAGCGTAAATATTCAGAAACTGATACCCCAAAAATGCCCTCAATTAAAAGTGGGAGCGGCAAAAATAATAGTTCTGCATCAAGCGACTCTGTGAATGAAAAATCCGAGTTGTCTGTAGCTTTTGATCAAATGCCTTTGCCAACGTTTATTCAAGCCGTGTATGGGAGCGTTCTTAAAGTAAATTATTCAATGGACGGTGCAGTAGCTGCCCGGACAGATTTGATCACCTTCCACACACCGAGACCGCAATCGGCTAGCCAAATGGCAGGTCTTGCCAGAATGCTCTTAAAAAGTTACGGAATCGCGGTCCAGGATTTTGGTGGCGTTATTCGACTCGTACCAGACACCGCTTCCAATAGCTATTCTCCTGCTATACGTCGTGGCCGAGCGCAGCCTGATACGCCTCCTAGTTTGCGCCCTGTTTTTCATTATGTGGAGTTAGATGCAGTCAGAGTTACCGACTTTAGTAGCTTATTACGGACTATGTTCGGCAATAAAATTCAGACGCAAGATGATCTGGCCAGAAACGCAATATTACTGAGTGGTCAGCCAGAGGATATTTCCGCTGCAATGGAAGTGATCCAGGTCTTTGACCAGCCAATTATGAGAGGTTTGCGCACCAAGAGAATCAGCCCTGTCTTTTGGACTGCAGACGAATTTAGTAAACGCCTAGTCGATGTGCTGTCCGCGGAGGGTTACTCTGCAAGTACGTCATTAGGTGCTGGAACGCCAATTCTTATTTTGCCAATTGCACCATTGAACAGCGTTATTATTTTCTCGTCGTCAGAAGTGATTTTAAATCACGCTCTCCAGTGGGCTAAAGACTTGGATAAACCGTCTGATAGCCAGGCTGGGGGGGCATTTTTTACTTATCCTGTCAAATATGCAGATGCGCAGGCGCTGGCGAAAACTTTATCCGAATTGATAGGTGGAGGTGGCAGCAGTACAATCGCACCGATTGGATCCGCCTCAGCGCCAACAGCATTGACACAATCGGCGACGGCTTCTCGTGGGGCATCAAAGATTGTAGTTAACAACGCTACTAATAGTTTGATTATTCAAGGTGGGGGGCCTGATCAATATCGGCAATGGATGGCATTGCTTGCAGAGCTGGACAAACCGACGAAGTCGGCGCTGATCGACGTGATGGTTGCTGAAGTAACTGCTGGAACTGCCAATACGCTTGGGGTTGATTGGAATTTTCGTAATTCTGTCTCAGCAGGAAACTCATCCGGCACTAATGTCCGAGGTACAGTCACTTCAGCCAACGCGGGCTCAGGCTCGGGTGGTTTGACTTTTAGTTTCTTGAATTCCGCAGGGTTGCTACGCGCTGATATTTCCGCGTTAGCGTCAAAAAATGATGCTCAAATTCTTTCTAGCCCTAAATTGATGGCGCGCAACGGCGAAACTGCGACGATTCAAGTAGCTGACGAAGTACCGATTTTAACCAGTACGACTACGACTCCCGGATTTATTTCTGGCAGCACCACGACCAATACAATACAGTACCGTACAGCAGGTATGATCTTAAAGGTAAGACCGGTGATCAATTCCGGCAATAGAATTGATCTAGACATTTCTCAGGAAGTAAGTAATGTTAAATCCTTAAGCAGCGGTGCCATCACTTCACCAACGATTGGTACGCGCAAAGTGGATACTAAATTGACTTTGCGGGATGGAAGTACTGTTATGTTGGCTGGTCTTATTTCAAATGATAATAGTTCCTCAGACTCTGGCGTTCCCTTGCTCAAGGATATTCCGGGGATTGGTAGCTTGTTCAAAACTGAATCTACCAACAAGAGTAAAAAAGAATTAATTATTTTGATCACCCCTTACATCATCAATGATGATTTTGAGGCTGAGTCTATTAGCAATGCTTTCCAAAGTTCTTTGGGTGATTGGGCTAAAGATTTGAAAGAGAGGACTGATTTGCGTGCATTGAAACGCATGCCATCTGCCAACGATTCTACAAGGGATGTTGTTCCAGTTAAGACTCAAGACACTATCAATCAATCCATGGTTGAACCTACCCGAAAAGAGACGATGTCTGATGAAGTGCCAGTTGAACACAGTGATGGGCAGATTCCGGGGAAATTAGGTAGCAAAGAATCTTTGGCTGATAAAGAGTCGTTAGATTCCTCGGAAGTAATTATGAGCAAGCCGGAAACACCAACGCTACCTTTATCAGTTCCGAGTGGGAAAAAGGAAGCGAGTAAAAAAGCCAAAACAAGTACTTCAAACACAAAGCCGGTTCCTTTGTTGCCAGGAACAAAGCCGGTTGAAAATGCGGATCTGCTAGAAGAATTAAGAGGTGCTGTCGAGAAGCGATAATAGAAAAGGGCTGCGATTAAGCAGCCCTTATGTTTTGCAGCGATATGGTTGAATTTTTTACCTGCAATATTTGCTCAGATTCTAAATTACGCTCTACTTGCACTCACTCAAATTAGGTTTGCAATCCCATATTTTGAACGATATGCGGAGACTGCGGCTTTATGTTCAATCATTTGAATATCTTTATCTACGGACAGATAGTCGAATAAATCGTCTAAATTACCGATAGATACTACGGGCATCTCATATAATTTACTAATTTCCTGTACAGCCGAGAGTGAAGATAGGGCATCGTCTTTTCCGGATCGCTCCATACGATCAAGCGCTATTAATACTGCACACGGCGTCGCGCCCGCTGCATAAATCAATTCGACTGATTCTCGCACTGACGTGCCCGCTGAAATAACGTCGTCGATGATGACGATTTTGCCGGCGAGTTTGGCGCCGACGACGGTGCCGCCCTCGCCGTGATCTTTTGCTTCTTTGCGGTTATACGCAAATGATACGTTACGTCCCCTGGCAGCCAGCGCGACGGCAGTGGCGGATGCAAGTGTAATCCCTTTATATGCAGGGCCAAATAGCATATCAAATTCTATTCCGGAGTTGATTAGCGTATCCGCATAAAAATTGGCTAACTTCCCAAGGTTTTCCCCATCACTGAACAGCCCAGCATTAAAAAAATAAGGTGACTCACGGCCAGCTTTTGTAATAAAGCTGCCAAACTTAATCACTCCCGATTTCACTGAGAACTCTATAAATTTTTGTCTTAAATTGGTCACTATTTCCTCAACATATTATCTGAACGGCTCATCCCATTAGCTCGCTAATTTTTTCTTTAATAGTTCGTTCACCTGAGCTGGATTGCCTTTGCCTTTGGTAGCTTTCATCGCTTGGCCTACCAGTGAGTTAAAGGCTTTTTCTTTACCTGCGCGATATTCATCAACGGATTGTTGATTGGCCGCCATGACTTCGTCTATGATTTTTTCTAGTGCGCCTACATCGGAGATCTGTTTAAGACCTTTGCTGTCGATGATCTGATCTGCCAAGTTGATGTCAGAGGATACTGCTTGCCACATGGCTGCAAAAACTTCTTTGGCGATTTTGTTGGATATCGTGCCATCGGTAATCCGTTGCAACAGCAATGCTAATTGGCTGGCCGTGACGGGAATGGCGCCGATATCGATATTTTCACGGTGCAGCGTGGACGATACGTCGCCCATCATCCAGTTTGCGATTTGCTTGGCTTGTGCTGCTGGATTGCCGTTGGCGTCAATAGCACCTGCGGCCATAATTGCGGCCTCAAAGTAGGTTGCGGTGGCTTTTGACTGAGTGACGATCATGGCGTCGTACTCGGAGATGTTGTATTGCTGGATGAGGCGTGCACGCATGGCGTCGGGGAGTTCTGGCATTGTTGTTCTTACGCGCTCTATCCAGGCGGCGTCGATCTTCAACGGTGGCAAATCGGGATCTGGGAAATAGCGGTAATCTTGTGAATCTTCTTTGCTGCGCATGGAGCGTGTTTCTTTGCGATCTGGATCGTAGAGACGTGTCTCTTGTACGACCTTGCCACCGTCTTCGATCAACTCAATCTGGCGGCGTACTTCAATGTTGATGGCTTCTTCCAGAAAACGGAATGAGTTGAGATTTTTGATCTCAGCGCGCGTGCCGAATTCTTTTTGTCCCACCGGACGTACCGATACGTTGGCATCGCAGCGGAAAGAACCTTCTTGCATATTGCCGTCGCAAATGTCTAGCCACATGACTAGTGAGTGCAGAGCTTTGGCGTATGCGACGGCTTCTGCTGCGCTGCGCATGCAGGGTTCGGTGACGATTTCTAATAGCGGTGTGCCAGCGCGATTCAGGTCTATCCCTGTCATGCCTTGGTAGTCTTCGTGCAGCGATTTTCCGGCGTCTTCTTCTAAGTGGGCACGGGTGAGTTCGATGACTTTTACTTCGGATTTGCCGTCTTTTTCGACCACGCAAGTGACGCTGCCGCCTTGTACTACAGGGATCTCAAATTGGCTGATTTGATAGCCTTTAGGCAGATCAGGGTAGAAGTAGTTTTTACGGGCGAAAATAGATTCTGGCGCAATGACCGCACCAACGGCTAAGCCAAACTGTATTGCTTTTTCTACCGCAGCCTTGTTCATCACTGGCAGTACTCCAGGTAGTGCCAGATCAACGGGACTCGCTTGTGTATTTGGCTCGGCGCCAAATTGGATGGCAGAGCCGCTAAAAATTTTTGATTGGGTTTTGAGTTGTGCGTGAGTCTCAAAACCGATGACGACTTCCCATTGCATGTTGAATCCTTTTTTCGTTCATTTGCATGAATTGCATTAATTTCTTTCGCGCTACCGATATGCTTGATTTTAGTGAGCGACTTTGATTGCTACCTATTTATTCATCGTAACGACATTGGCCGCTTTTAAGATTGACTGTCAGTGCTGTAAAGTTCATCCGTGAGCCACATAAGGCGGGGCATGTAGGTTTGATCTGTAAATCATTTCCTACACGGTCTAACCGAATACTGCAATTGAAGCCTCGATCAAAATCATATCCACGTCGTGTGCGTGCTGCACGCGCATCTTTCAAGTTGATTCGCCAGCCTTTCTCAGTGACTTCTGCCTGCGGGTCATCACTGAGATCGATGCTGCATTCATTGCCGTGGTTACTCCTGAACAAACTGGATTCCCACTGAAATGTTTTAATCACGTTGCCTTCAATGCGGATATGCGCCTGATCAGCGTAATCCAAACGTTCACCACCATCAGTTTCTTGCTGCACCAAAGCGCAGGAGAAATTAGCTTCCAGTACATCGGTTTTAGACGATTGCTGTGCTGTTGCCGAAGTTGCCGATGTCACTGCTGCTGGTGTCGCCGCCGAAACTGTGAGCTTTTCTGCCTGCGCGAAAGCGCCACTGCATGCGAGCAAAAGTGTTGGAACAATAAGTGAGCGGATTGATTTCATATAGGCGCTTTTTGATGCCAGTCAGTCGCTAATTGGAACTGGTGTGCGACATTCAGCAATTGGGCTTCTTTAAAATAATTGCCAATGATTTGTAGACCGACGGGGCGCTGGCTATTTTTTTCACCTTGTCCAAAGCCACATGGAATTGACATGCCAGGCAAGCCTGCCAAACTGGTTGATAAAGTAAAAATATCTGCCAGATAATTGGCAACAGGGTCGTCTGTTTTATCGCCTAAATCCCATGCTACAGTGGGCGCTACAGGCCCCATGATGACGTCACATAGCTCAAACGCAGCCTTGAAATCTTGCGCGATTAAGCGCCGTATTTTTTGTGCCTGCAAATAATAGGCGTCGTAATATCCGTGCGATAAAACATAAGCACCAACCAGGATACGACGTTTGACTTCATCCCCAAAACCTTCGGCACGCGATTTTTTGTACATGTCGTTAAGATCTTTGTAATTGGCTGCACGATGGCCGTAACGCACGCCGTCGAAACGGCTTAAGTTCGATGATGCTTCTGCCGGAGCGATAACGTAATACACCGGGATCGATAGTTCAGTTTTTGGTAAGGAAATATCGACTAAGACGGCCCCTAATTTCTCATATTCGGCGAGTGCAGCTCGGACGGCTTGTTCTACATCTTTTGCTAAGCCTTCGCTAAAAAATTCACGCGGCACACCGATACGCAAGCCTTTTAAGTCTTTGGTTAAATCCCGATTGAAGTCTTCTTTTGGTCTTTCTAAACTGGTTGAATCTTTTGGATCAAAACTCGTCATTACATTGAGTAGTAGTCCGCAATCTTCAGCACTTTGTGCGATGGGACCGCCTTGGTCTAGTGACGAGGCGAAGGCAATCATGCCGTAACGAGAGACGCTGCTATAGGTTGGTTTAATCCCGGTTACACCACAAAATGAGGCCGGCTGGCGGATCGATCCGCCAGTATCAGTTGCTGTTGCCGCTGGCGCTAAACGTGCCGCAATCGCAGCGGCTGATCCGCCCGAGGAACCGCCAGGTACTGCACGTAAATCCCAAGGATTTTTAACCGCGCCAAAAGCAGAATTTTGATTGCTGGAGCCCATCGCAAATTCGTCACAATTGAGTTTGCCTAGTGTGACCATACCAGCTTGATTAAAATGTTCTACTACTGTTGCGTCAAATGGACTAGTGTAGTTTGCCAGCATGTTGGAACCTGCGGTAGATCGCCAGCCACGCGTAACAAAAATATCTTTGTGCGCAATCGGAATGCCTGTAAGTACAGTGGCATCACCATTGGCTAAACGTACATCAGCCGCTGTGGCTTGTTGCAAAGTTAATTCTGGATCAACATGCAAAAACGCATTCAGCTCACTAGACTGAATTCTACCCAAATAATGCTGCGCCAATTCAGTGGCGGAAATCTGCTTGCTGTGCAGCATGGCAGACAATTGTTTTAAAGAGTGCTTATGCATGTTCTGAAATATCCTGATGATTCTCGAAATAAGTCCTAATTTTTTTCTAAGACGGCTCTACGGCTACTCTAAGACCTTAGGTACAAGATACAGTCCGTCTTGAGTTGCCGGCGCAACTGCCTGGTAGTCGTCGCGACGATTGGTCTCACTGACGATATCTTCTCGCAGGCGCAATCCTAGTTCTGGCATTAACGCCGCGATTGGATGGCTGAGTGGCGTGATGCCGGTGGTGTCAACAGCTTTGAGTTGCTCAACCAGCGAAAAAATGCCATTCAGTTTGTCCAGCGTGCTGACGGTTTCTGATTCGGATAGTTCGAGTTTTGCTAAGCTGGCAATTCGCTTAACATCGGATAGGTCTAGTGACATGGCTAAATCGCGTAGTGCGCGTAATGGGTAAATAAAAGTATCGAATTGTAATAATAGATGGTGATAACAACTCTTGTAGATAGAAGCAAATGGAAACAAAAGCAAAATTTACAAGACTAAATGTCGGTTAATGTTGCCAACATCGGTAAAAAATCCATTTTCAGTAGATATGGTAGATAGCCTAATATTCCTAAGATTATAAGGTAGAATATAGGGTTAATACCTCATGAAGCTCTGAAAACCTGCTGCGCAGCACAATATTGCGTTTGTGAAGCCTGCCTTATCTTCGAAATACGATAAAGCTGAGTTTCTCGGCCTGCATTGAAACGCTTGCGAGGGTTTTGAGGGCTTCTTTGCTTATGGTGATTCGTCATTGTTCATCATTATTATTCGGCATAAGTATAACGCTGAGCTTAAAGCAAGATGCGGTTAGACAAATTCGCGCAGAACTGCTGCGCATGACGACAACACAAAATACAGGATTCTTACATGTTTGGTTTTTTTCGTAGTTACTTTTCTAATGACCTGGCAATTGACCTGGGTACAGCAAACACGCTGATTTATGTGCGTAACCAAGGTATCGTATTGGATGAGCCATCCGTTGTTGCCATTCGTCAGGAGGGTGGTCCTAACGGTAAAAAAACCATCCAGGCTGTCGGTCGGGAAGCCAAGCAAATGCTGGGCAAAGTACCTGGCAATATCGAGGCTATTCGCCCGATGAAAGACGGCGTCATTGCTGATTTTACGGTGACTGAGCAAATGCTCAAGCAGTTTATCCGCATGGTGCATGACACTAAGTTTTTTAAGCCTTCTCCACGTATCATCATTTGTGTGCCTTGCGGTTCTACCCAGGTAGAGCGCCGCGCGATTCGTGAATCAGCTTTAGGTGCAGGTGCTTCTCAGGTGTATTTGATTGAAGAGCCTATGGCTGCGGCGATCGGTGCTGGTTTGCCTGTATCTGAAGCAACAGGCTCTATGGTTGTAGATATTGGTGGCGGTACTACTGAAGTCGGGATTATTTCTCTAGGTGGCATGGTGTACAAAGGTTCAGTGCGTGTTGGTGGTGATAAATTCGATGAAGCGATTGTCAATTACATCCGTCGCAATTACGGTATGTTGATCGGCGAACAAACTGCTGAGGCGATCAAGAAGGCAATTGGTTCTGCGTTCCCCGGTTCTGAAGTTAAAGAGATGGAAGTGAAGGGACGTAATCTTTCAGAAGGTATTCCACGGTCATTTACTATTTCCAGTAACGAAATCTTAGAAGCGCTGACTGACCCTTTAAACAACATTGTCTCCGCTGTAAAAAACGCGCTGGAACAAACTCCGCCAGAATTGGGTGCTGATATTGCTGAAAAGGGCATGATGCTGACAGGCGGTGGTGCATTGCTTCGTGACTTGGATCGTTTGCTGATGGAAGAAACGGGCTTGCCCGTCATTGTCGCCGAAGATCCACTCACTTGCGTAGTGCGTGGCTCAGGAATGGCGTTAGAGCGCATGGATAAGCTGGGATCTATTTTCTCTTACGAATAATTTCCCTAAGTGGTGCGAGACTAGGTGCAATTTGCTCCTTGCTTGATGTCGACATTTTATCGACGAGTTTTAGTCCGAACTTTTATCTAATTTATGCAATACAGTCCACCACCACTTTTCAAACAAGGCGCTTCTGCCCGCGCCAAAGTGGTGTTCTTCGCGATTTTGGCGATTTTTTTGCTAGTCGTCGATTCTCGTCTAAATACATTAATCTTTGCTAGGCAGATGTTGGGAACGGTTTTGTATCCCATCCAAATGCTTGCTGTGGTTCCGCGCGATGCCGCAACGAAGGTTTCTGCCTACCTCACATCTACCAGCGTTCTAGAAAAAGAAAACGTTCAGCTGAAGCGTCAGCAAATTTCCAATGCCGAGGCACTGCAACAAAATGGCCAGCTATCAGCTGAAAATATGCATTTACGGAAAATGCTGGATGCACGTGAAAAATTAACGGTGAAATCCGTTCTGGGCGAGATTATTTACGATGCTCGCGATAGTACTACTCGTAAAATTATTCTGGATCGTGGAAGCCAAAATGGTGTCGCTCTCAGTCAGCCAGTGATTGATGATCTAGGTGTTGTGGGTCAGGTCACACGGGTTTTTCCTTTGACGTCAGAGGTGACATTGTTGACCGATAAAAACCAGGCGATTCCAGTCGAAATTCTCCGTAACGGACTGCGTAGCGTCGTGTATGGACGAGGTCAATCGGGCTACCTGGATATGCGGATGACGTCTAACGCAGATGTTCACAACGGAGATGTGTTGGTAACATCAGGTATTGATGGCGTATATCCCGCTGGTTTGGCAGTGGCTAAGGTAGTTAAGGTGGAGAACAAAGCAACAACTCAGTTTGAGAATATTCTTTGTACACCCTCAGCAGGTATTGATAGAAATAAGCAATTGCTGATCTTGCTAGTATCGTCTAATAATTTGCCGCGCCCCGACACCGAAGATATCCGCGTAAAAAAAGAAAAATTAAATCGCAAGGTAACTCGAGATGCTGCCAGAGAGGCTCCGCCGGATACACAATCCATGATGCCGCAAAAATCAGTTGATACCGTTATTCCAGCGCCACTTGTGACGCCTGCAAAGGATTCCAGTAAAAATTCCGGCAAAGACAATGGAAAAGAAGTCGTTAAGGAGATCGCAAAATGAATAGCCCACATTACATTTTGCTGCCTGTTAGTTCGACTTTCATAGCTGTTAGTCTGGTATGTGCTTTTTTCTTGAATTTTCTTCCTTGGGGTAATTGGATTGGTGTTCCCGATTTTGTTGCTTTAGTGTTGGTATTCTGGAGTATCCATCAACCTCGCAAAGTGGGCATTGGCGTTGCATTTACGATGGGATTATTGATGGATGTACATGACGCAATTTACCTTGGTGAAAATGCGCTGGCGTACACTTTATTATCTTACTTTGCAATAACCATTCACAGGCGCGTGCTGTGGTTTAATCCATTGACGCAATCATTGCACGTGCTACCTTTATTTCTGATGGTGCAAGCGGTACAGATTGCGATACGCTTAATGGTTGCTCCGAGCGGACAATTTCCCGGGATTTTGTATTTTTCCGAAAGCTTTATCACAACCTTGCTTTGGCCAGTCGTGACATGGTTGTTGCTCGCACCTCAGCGTCGTGCAATTGATAAAGACGATACCCGCCCCATTTGATCTAGCCACTTGAGCTTGACAGAGTAGATATGACCGAACTCAAGAATACCGAACGCGAACTTTATCTTTTCAGAATGCGCTTATTTTTTATAGGCGTTTTTGTTTTTGTTTGCTTTATTTTGTTGATCTCCCGCTTTGTCTGGTTGCAAATTGTAAAGCATGACCAGTACGCTTTACAGGCTGACGAAAACCGTATCTCTATCGTTCCGGTAGTGCCTAATCGTGGATTGATCTTAGATCGAAACGGCGCAGTTTTGGCGCGAAATTTTTCTGCATATACTTTAGAAATAACTCCATCAAAAATCACTGCTGATTTAGACGTTGTGATTGATGAGTTAGCACTACTTATTGATATTCAACCAAAGCATCGTAAGCAATTTCGTAAGTTAATCGAAGAGTCAAAAAGTTTTGAGAGTCTGCCAATCAGAACCAAGTTAACTGACGAGGAAGTCGCTCGGTTCACTGCACAACGGTTTCGTTTTCCCGGGGTTGATATCCAAGCCCGATTATTCAGACAATATCCGCTTGGAGATGTCGCATCACATGTGATTGGTTACATTGGACGCATCAGTCAAAAAGATGCAGAAATAATTGATGATAGTGAAGATGACGCTAATTACAACGGCACTAGCTATATCGGTAAAGAAGGTCTGGAGAAAAGTTACGAGAAACTTCTCCATGGCACTACGGGTTTTGAGGAGGTCGAAGTATCAGCCGGTGGCCGTGCAGTGCGTACGCTCTCTCGCACCGCACCCACTTCTGGTAAAAACCTAATTCTTTCGGTAGACATAGAACTGCAAAAAGTCATCGAAGACGCATTTGGTGATAGACGCGGTGCTCTGGTCGCGATTGAACCAGCCACCGGTGATGTGCTTGCTTTCGTTTCCAAGCCAACTTACGACCCCAATCTATTTGTTGAAGGTATAGATCAGCAAAGCTGGAATGAGCTCAACACGTCTGAAGATAAGCCCTTGCTTAACCGGCCTTTGACCGGAGCTTATCCTCCTGGTTCTACCTATAAGCCGTTTATGGCACTAGCTGCGCTTGAGTTAGGGAAACGTACGACGACACAGGCGATCGCTGATCCGGGTTATTTTGTTTTTGGTAATCACCGCTTCAATGATGACAAAGTTGGTGGTCATGGCATGGTGGATATGTATCGGTCCATCGTTCAATCTTGTGACACTTATTACTACATGCTTGCCAACGATCTGGGCGTTGACACAATGCATGATTTTATGATGCCTTTTGGTTTTGGCCAAATTACAGGTATTGATCTTGAGCATGAAAGAAAAGGCTTGTTACCTTCTACCGCATGGAAACGTAGCGCCTTTAAAAAGCCAGCGCAGCAGCGCTGGGTATTAGGTGACACTATTTCGCTTGGAATTGGCCAGGGACAAAATACTTTTACACCTTTGCAGATGGCACATGCAGTTGCTACGCTTGCGAATAACGGGGTAGTGATGAAACCCCATTTAGTTAAAATTATAGAAGACCCACAAACCCATGACCGTACTTTGACTGTGCCAAAAGAAAGTTTTCGGATCTCATTGAAGCAAGAAAATATCGATTTTGTAAAACAGGCGATGGTTGGCGTGACACGGGAAGGTACCTCAAGTGCATCATTCCTTAATGCCGGCTATGCATCTGGTGGTAAAACAGGAACTGCACAAGTAGTCGGCTTAAGAAAAGGTGAGAAATATGATGCGAAGCGTGTTGCAGAACGCCATAAAGATCACTCTTTATATATCGCATTTGCACCTGCTGATCATCCTAAGATTGCGATAGCAATTATTGTCGAGAATGGCGGTATGGGCTCTGCCGCTGCCGCGCCGATAGTGCGTAAAGCACTTGACTATTATTTGCTGGGTAAGCGGCCGCAGGATAAAGATAAAACACCTGCACTCAAGGCTGACCCTGCTTTATATCGCACTGATGAGGACATCAAAGCGGCTGCCGAAATGAGTAACGAACTTAAGCCTGGCGGTGAAACCGAAGGGAACAAGGATTGATCATGAACAATAGAGCGTTCAACTGGAGAGCAATCCGGTCCCGTATCATGGTCTTTGATGCAGCTTTGTCGATCATCATTTTTTTGATTATGTCGATTGGCATCATTACATTGTATTCCGCTGGGATTGATTTTCCGGGACGTGTTGAAGATCAGCTTCGGAATATAGTGATCTCATTTGTAGTGATGTGGATTATGGCAAATATTCCACCACAAACGCTGATGCGTTTTGCCATACCGATTTACGCATTTGGCGTAGCTTTATTAATTGCTGTTGCAACATTCGGCATGGTGAAAAAAGGTGCTCGCCGATGGATTAATATCGGCACTCCCGTCCAACCATCCGAAATGATGAAGATCGCTGTCCCATTGATGCTAGCTTGGTATTTTCAGAAGCGTGAAGGCACGCTGCGTATGCAGGATTTTGTAATTGCTATTGTGATTTTGGCGGTTCCTGTTGGATTGATCGCTAAGCAGCCTGATCTTGGTACCGCCTTGCTTGTAGTCGCTGCAGGGTTTGCTGTTATTTTTCTGGCTGGTCTGTCATGGAAAATTCTAATTTCGATCGTAGTATTTGTTGCTGCCGTTGTCCCCACTGTAATCTGGCCTTATATGTTGCATGACTATCAGCGTGATCGTGTAATGACCATGCTTGATCCTAGTCGAGATCCTCTAGGTAAGGGCTTCCATATTATTCAGGCGACTATCGCTGTTGGATCTGGTGGCATCAATGGCAAAGGCTGGACCAAAGGAACACAAGCCCATCTTGAATTTATACCTGAGCGGACCACTGATTTCATCTTTGCGGTATTTTCTGAAGAATTTGGTTTTATCGGAAATAGTATTTTAGTCGTACTTTACTTGTTACTAATTATTCGTGGCTTAATGATTGCTGCAAACGCCCCAAGTTTATTTACGCGCTTGATGGCGGGGTCGGTTACGATGATTTTTTTCACCTATGCTTTTGTTAATATGGGTATGGTTAGTGGTATTTTGCCCGTGGTTGGCGTCCCTCTTCCTTTCATGAGTTATGGTGGTACGGCATTGGTTACGCTGGGTATGGGTGCAGGTATTTTGATGAGTGTGCAACGTAATCGTAAGCTGGTGCAAACTTGAGACAACGATCAATTAGTCGCAAATTCCAATTCTTCGCAATTACTAGCGCATTATTTTTGGCTGCTTGTAGCAGTGCCCCTAAGCATTCTGCCGTGTCGACTGATCAGCCCCGTCCAGTGGCTGCAACTGCTGGAAAGCCAGCAACTAGTGCAACAAATACCGCGCCATATTTACCCAAAGCAAACTCAGGCAAAGGTGGCTATTACAAGGATGATGGTCCCGGCGATAATCCGCCGGAGGGGTTAGAGAACACGGTAGAGCCTATTCCTACCATGGAGGCTTATTCCCGCTCTGGCAATAGACCTTATGTCGTATTTGGTAAAACTTATACGCCATTAACGGATAGCACGACACCATTTGTTCAGCGCGGTGTTGGCAGTTGGTACGGTAAAAAATTTCATAATCAAAAAACCTCATCCGGTGAGTTGTACGATATGTACAAAATCACTGCCGCGCATCCTACTTTGCCGATTCCTTCTTATGCCAGAGTGACCAATCTTTCTAACGGCAAGCAGGTAATTGTACGGATTAACGATCGCGGCCCTTTCCACTCTAGCCGTATTATCGATTTGTCTTACACCGCTGTGCTAAAGCTAGATTATCTTGGTAAAGGAAGCACTCAGCTTGAGGTTGAGCGTTTGCTGCCTGACGATATAGAACGTATGGCAGAGAATCGTAAAAATCAACGTCCGGTGATTTCTAATACTGTTATTGCTTCTTCCGTGGTGGCTTTAACTTCAGCGGCTACGACAACCCCTAGTGTTGCTGCCGTTCCGCAAGCTGATCCAAAGACAGCTCAGATATCGATGGAGGAATTATTGGCGCAACAAAGTAGTAAGCCAGTAGAAAAAATTGGAAGTATACGCAATACCGCTAGCGCAGAAAATGTTGCTGGCGATACTGCTATGACTACGAATACAGCCACTAATTCGGTAGCAGGGTTTTACATACAATTTGGCGCATATGCCATACGCGCCAATGCAGAAGCAACGATGTCCCGGTTAAAAGATCAGGCGCAAAGCCGCTTACCTAGTTTTGATATCGTCCAGCAAGGAAGTTTATATCGTCTTGTGAGCGGGCCATTTGCCAGCCGCGCAGATGCATCCAGCGCTATTGTACAAACTGCTGATTTAGGTGTCGCCAAACCCATTGTGGTTCAGCGTTAATCTGCCGCACTCTCTTAACTCTAAGCTCCCAACTCAGTTGTTATCAGTCGTTATCAGGTGCTTCTTGTTTCATTTCAAGCGCAAGCTGATATAAGCCATTTTTCTTTTGACCTGTGATTTTTGCAGCAAGCGATGCTGCCTGTTTGACTGAGCACTCCTCAAGCAAAATACTCAAAATGTGACGTGCCTCTTGCTGGCTATCCTCCAGATTACTTGGCGCACCTTCCAGCAAAATAACGTATTCGCCTTTTTCTCTGTGCGGATCAGCGCTAAGCCAATTGATCGCCTCCGATAAATTACAGCGATGAATTTCTTCAAATAATTTGGTTAGTTCACGCGCAAATACGATCTGGCGTTCGCCTTGAAAAACCGTTTGTAGCGCTGTGATTGAATCGATGATTCTATGTGGCGCTTCGTAAAAAATCAGTGTCGCGTTGATGGTCAACACGCTGCGCAGAGCCGTGTCACGCTGGCCAGCTTTTGCTGGTAAGAATCCAAAAAAATAAAACTGATCGTTGATTAAGCCACTGGCAGACAATGCGCTAATTGCAGCCGAGGCACCGGGCAAAGGCATTACACGCAGGCCAGCTTGCCGCACTACGTCAGCGATTTTTGCACCAGGATCTGAGACTCCAGGCGTACCGGCATCAGACACCAGTGCGATGCGCTCACCTGCTTGCAGGCGCGTTACGATTTTCTCAGCAACTTCTCGTTCATTGTGTTGATGTGCCGAGATCAGGGGCTTATTAATGCCGTAGCGATTGAGTAGTTGCGCGGTATTACGTGTATCTTCGCAAGCGATCGCATCTGCCATTGCCAGCAAGTGCAGAGCCCGTAATGAAATATCGCAAACATTTCCTATGGGCGTTGCAACTACATATAATGTGGAAACGGGATAACTCTGGCTGGCTACTGCTTGCATGATCGTCGCGTTGGCAAGCGAATAAGCTTCAGTCGTGTTTTCGGACGGATTTTTAGGCGCATTCTCAGGCGTGTTTGCAGATGTTTTTGCGGATGTGTCTTCTGACATATTCATAGGTATTCATTCGAATTCATTGTGATTCAATCAGACTTACATTAATCAAATCAGGATTGTACGACAATGGCTGAGCAGAGTTGGCTAGCAAAACGGATTGCATCAGTGAGAACCAGTCGGCAGCGTACTGGTGACGCTGCCGAAGAGCAGGCACTTTTGTATTTGCAACAGGCAGGTTTAAAATTAGTACAGCGCAGTTTTTTGTGCAAAGGTGGTGAAATTGATTTAATCATGCAAGATCAGACCACCTTGGTTTTTGTTGAAGTACGAAAACGCACTTCCTCCCAGTTTGGTGGTGCGATTGCCAGCGTGACACCTGCAAAACAACGCCGCATGGTACATGCGGCACAAGTATATTTACTGACACAACATACAGAACCCGCATGCCGTTTTGATCTGTTGGCTATTGATGATCAAGAGATTAACTGGCTTAAAAACGTGATCATCGGGTAGTTTGCCACTGACCTGCTTTATAATCGCCCCACCATGACAAATCAACGCATCCTTGCGCACTTCCACGAAAGTGCCGAACTCAAAATTCAAGCGGCCAGTATTCTGGCTCGTCCTATCGAACAAGCAATCGAACTAATGTTCGCGGCGCTGTCTAACGGTAACAAGATACTGGCTTGTGGCAACGGTGGTTCTGCTGCTGATTGCCAGCATTTTGCAGCCGAGTTAGTTGGGCGCTTTGAGCGTGAACGTTTGCCTTTGCCCGCACTGGCACTGACAACCGACACCTCAATTTTGACCGCTGTAGCCAATGACTACAGCTTTCAGGAAGTGTTCTCTAAGCAGGTACAGGCTTTTGGTCAGGCAGGCGATGTCTTACTCGCCTTATCCACATCGGGTAATTCTACTAGTGTGATTAATGCGATTAACGTTGCAATTGACCGTGATATGCGCGTGATTGCGCTTACAGGTAAGGGTGGCGGACAAATCGGTAAAATCCTGAGCGACGCCGATGTCCATATTTGTGTGCCGCATGACCGGACAGCCAGAATACAAGAAGTCCATTTATTAACCATACATTGTTTGTGTGACGGCATCGATGCCGCTTTATTCGGAGGTGATGCAGATGATTAAGAATCTAACTAAGAGTTTAGTGACCAAGACCGCTCGACCGGTACTGGTAATCAGTTTATGTTGTGCTACTGCGATGAGTTTGCAGGGTTGTATAGAAATGATGGTAGGCAGTGCAGTAGTCGGTACCTTTGCTGCTACCGACAGGCGTACATTTGGTGCTCAGACTGAAGACAAGTCGATTGTCCTGAAGGGCGAAATCCGCTTGTCCAGAGCGCTGGGTGATTCCTCCCATGTCAACGTCAACAGTTTTAATCGCCGTGCTTTGTTGACCGGTGAGGTGCCTGATGAGGCCACTAAAACCAAGGCGGAGACAGAAATGCGTGCGGTAGAAGGCGTGCAATCCGTTGCAAACGAGCTGCAAGTTGCCGGTTTGTCCAACTATTCTTCGCGCTCCAGCGATGCTCTGATCACGACTAAGGTCAAAGCCTCTTTTGTCGACACCAAAGATTTATATGCCAGTGCTTTTAAAGTAGTCACTGAAGCCAGCACGGTTTATTTGATGGGGCGCGTCACACAGCGCGAAGGTAATCTGGCAGGAGAAGTCGCGCGCGGTGTCAGTGGCGTACGCAAGGTAGTCAAAGTGTTTGATTACATCAGCGAGACTGAATTAAAAGAACTGTCCGCTGAACCTAAGAAGCCAGATACGAAGTCCGAGAGTACGACTGAATCCAAATAGCCGCGTAGTCAATACTAAGCTAATAACAAGCTAAGACTAAGCCAAGACGAAGCTAATCGCCGAGCGATAACAACTACAGGGTTTGTACTTTGGTTCAAACCCTTTTTTTCCATCAGGAGAACCCATGTTAATCATTTTTTTAGTCGTCGTTGCTGTGTTTGCATTCTGGATCGTCGGTGCTTATAACCGGCTGGTGAGCTTACGTAATCGTTTCAAAAATTCGTTTGCACAAATTGATGTTCAGCTAAAACGTCGCTACGACCTGATCCCAAACCTGGTAGAAACAGCTAAAGGCTACATGAAGCATGAGCGCGAAACGCTGGAAGCCGTCATCGCAGCACGCAATCAGGCAGTGACCGCTAATACGAAAGCGGTAAGTGATCCCTCCGACGCCGCAGCGGTGCAGCAGATGGCCGCAGCAGAAGGTACTTTGACGGCATCTTTAGGAAAAATGTTCGCCTTGTCAGAAGCCTACCCTGACTTAAAAGCCAACCAGAACATGATGCAATTGACAGAAGAATTGACTGGTACAGAAAATAAAATCGCCTTCTCTCGCCAAGCTTATAACGACAGCGTGATGCAGTACAACACCTCCATCGAGCAATTCCCCGGTTCTATTATTGCCAATATGTTTGGCTTCAAAGCTGGCGAACTCTTGCAGGCCACCGAGTCGGCAGAAGAACGCAAAGCTGTTAAAGTCTCTTTCTAACCGCTGCTGTTTTCTATAAATCCGTATGGATTTTTTCGAGCAACAAGACCAGGCACACCGCCAAAGTAAGAAGCTTTTATTCTTGTTTTTTCTGGCGGTGGTGGCGATCGTGCTGGCGGTTAATCTTAGCCTTGCTTTGGTCTGGATTTGGTCCAGCGGCCAGCGCTTTGCTGGCGTGCACCACTACCCCCGCGGCTTCTTTATTCTGAACACTTTTTTGACTCTGCTGTTCATCGGCGGCGGTACTTTGGTAGAAATGTTCCGTCTGCGCGACGGTGGTGATGCCGTGGCTCAGTTGGCTGGCGGGCGTCTAGTGATGCCGTCTTCGCAGGATTTGCAAGAACGTCGTCTGCTCAATATTGTGGAAGAAATGGCACTGGCCTCTGGCATCGCATGTCCCCGCGTTTATGTGATGGATCATGAAGAGGCAATTAACGCGTTTGCCGCGGGCTATCATCAAAATGAGGCAGTTGTTGCCGTCACGCGAGGCACTTTGGTGCGCTTGACCCGCGATGAATTACAGGGAGTGATAGGGCACGAGTTCAGCCATATTCTCAATGGCGACATGCGTATGAATATCAAACTGATCGGTATGCTGTTTGGGATACAGATGATTGCCAGTTTTGGCCAGCAACTGATGTATTGGGGTTCTAGCATCGGGTCGTCACGTAGTCGTGATGAAAAAGGTCCATCGTTGCAAACGATCTTTTTTCTAACTGGCGTTGCTCTGTTTGTGATTGGCTATGTCGGGATTTTCTTTGGCCGTTTGATTAAGTCTGCAGTCTCCCGTCAGCGTGAATTTTTAGCCGACGCCAGCGCAGTTCAATTTACGCGTAACCCTGAAGGTATTGGCGGCGCATTACGTAAAATCGGCGGATTAACGCTCACCAACCAATGCGGATCACGTATCGATAGCCCACATGCAGAACAGCTTTCTCATATGTTTTTGGGCGCAGCCCGACCTAATTTACTAGACGGTTTTTTTGCGACACATCCGCCGTTAAAAGAACGTCTGCAACGTTTGTATGGCCGGAATGTAGAGTTTTTAGATGCCAGTGAAATTATTGATGTTGACGCTGGTGCCGGTTTGCCTGAGGGCGTATATGGATTTGGCGCACGCAATTTTATGGCAGCGCAAGCGGCAACGAACAACAGCGTACCTGGTTCTACCTTGGCAATTATCGACTCTCCGGGCACAGCGAAATCAGGTATTGCATCAGGCGCAGTAACATCAGACGCCGCAACATCCCACGCATTAACATCAAACGCATTAACATCAAACGTAAGTAATCAACTCGGCCTGGGATTTGGCAACCACGCATCAACAAAAAATCGCATGCCAAGTGAGTTACTGGATGCCTTGCGCGATCCTTTGGGCGCTAGTGCCGCGGTATATACTTTGTTGTTAGATCGCGGTGACACCCAAGCCTACACAATACAAATTACCATTTTGCAGCAATCCGCCACAGCGCAATCTGCCTTAGCACTAAGTTTGTTGCCACATATTGAGGCCATGCCGCGCAGTGCGCGCTTACCGTTGCTTGATCTGGCAATGCCCGCATTAAAACTATTGTCGGTGGAGCAGAGGGCGAGTCTGTTAACGATCGTTGCTAGGCTGATCGCAGCGGACCAAAAGATGACTCAGGCCGAGTTTGTTTTGCAAACGGTACTTGATCGCCGATTGGGGCCGTTAGCAGGACGTGCCGTGCCGGTACGTTTTGGTCAATTGGCTGCGCTGAAAAAAGAAACCGCATTGTTGCTGTCTTTAGTCGCCTACACCGCCAGCGGCAAAGATACGGCGGCGTTTGATGCCAGAGGCGCATTTTTACGCGCTGCCAGTAGCATGCCCGACCTGGGCTTAAATGCTACTGATATGTGTGTGATTAATATAGCTGCGATCAACACAGCTCCGATCAACACCAGTCCGGCGGTCACAGTATCGGTGAATGCACCCGACTTTTTTGAGGTGAAGCAAGCGCTGGATAAATTGAATCAGCTAGCGCCTTTGGCTAAGCCATTTTTAATTCGTTTGCTGGTCGCCGCCGCAGCCTTGCCAAACGAGCGACTCAATCCAGACAGCGCAGATTTACTCCGTTGTATTTGCGCTGCAATCGACGCACCTGTTCCGCAGAAAGTTGGCGAATTTACTTTGTAATAGAGTTAAGTTAAATATACTCCCCCTTATTTTTGATAAATATGCCGTATTGTCCAATGATTCTATGGACAACTAAATATACTATATGGGAGTATATTATTTATGAGTTTGGCGTAAGGGAAGTATGCGTTGCAGACAAAGTGCTGAATCGTTGGGGGAATTGCTGGATTAGTAAGCGCGCTTCTATATTCTTTTCCAAGCTTGTTTGTAAGCTCTCCTCCAAGCACCCGACCACTTGCCGTAATCGGGTTTATTCCAATCAGGTGCGGCCTACAATGGCTGCTGTCGCCATTAAATCATCGATCAAAGCCAAAGAGTTTTTGCCGGACATCAGATGCGGATTGAGTTCTGGCAGGGCTGAGTATTTCAATAAAATCGACGGGTTGATTTTGCCCAAGTTGGCTTGTCCCATAGTCCAGCCAGAATAGCGCCGCTCGTTGATTTCTTCGTAATGCAGCAGAGTCACATCCGTGTGGCGCGGATCGCGCAGTATGTGCGCGTAGAGCGTATTCACAGCCTCGCGCCCACCTTCCAACACTTGCATAAACACACTGTCGCTGTGACACAAAATACCGGTAATGCCATTTTGTGGATTTTGTGTACGCGATTGCTGCATGATGCCTAATATCATGTTGGACATCTGTTGATCAACGGCACGGCTGGCGTACAAAAGTCGGACTAGCATGATGATCTCTTTGAATAAAGTTAGCTTGCCATAAGTGGCATACAAGTGGTCGAACTGGTTTTTTGATCAGCGCACATGTAAAGTAAATTTAAAAACGAATTTAAAAACACGCTATCGTTTGATCAGCGATAAAAATTCCCTGCGCAAGTTAGGATCTTTTAAAAATGATCCGTGCATGACGCTATTGATCATTTTTGCGTCCATATCTTTGACGCCGCGCCAATGCATACAAAAGTGATCTGCTTCCATCACCACGGCCAAGCCATCTGGCTGCATTTTTTCTTGCAAGGCATCGGCCAATTGCACCACGGCTTCTTCCTGAATTTGGGGGCGGCTCATGATCCATTCTGCGATACGCGCGTATTTGGACAAACCGATCAGATTGGAATGTTCGTTGGGCATGACGCCGATCCATACCTTGCCAATAATCGGGCACAAGTGATGCGAGCAAGCGCTGCGTACCGTGATCGGGCCAATGATCATCAGCTCGTTGAGATGCGATGCATTTGGGAACTCAGTCACCGCCGGCATATTGACATAGCGTCCCTTGAAGATTTCGTTCAGATACATCTTCGCGACACGGCGACCCGTATCTTGCGTATTGTGGTCGCTATCGGTATCAATGACTAAACTTTGCAATACGCCTTTGAGTTTTTCTTCCACTTCATCAAGCAATAATTCTAACTCGCCTGGCTGGATAAAATTAGCAATATTGTCGTTCGCATGGTAGCGCGTTTTGCTCGCCACAATTCGCTCACGTATCCGCTGCGAGACTGGAACGGGTGTCGGTAGTTGTTTTAATTCAGAAGACAAATCAGATGGCATGCTAGATTCCAAGAAAGGGCGCACAAACAGACATTTGCGGTCTTGCCTGCGCTTACAAACACCACAAAAACACTATGGTAACTGAATTGCCGAACTCAAGTTTTGTAGCGCTGCCCGCTCGGCTTTCCACTCGGGCAAACATTGTGGACAAAAGCAACTTGCATCCATGTCCAATTTACCTTCTGGTAGCTGGGCGAGTGGGATCGGTGGTAGTGCAACACACCAGCAAGCTTGGCCAGTATTGTCTGCCATCGCGCAAGTAAAGCTGGTTTGGCAGCGTGGGCAGGTACTCATTTTGGACGATCTGGCCCAGAGCTATCATCTTGCATCGGTAGCTGGCGCATAGCTTTACGCAATAATCGCATTTGCCCATTAAAGTTAGTGCAGGCGTCACACATGGTCAGATGCATTTTCAGACGCGTGCGCTCGCCTAGTTTTAGCTCGCGGTCCAGACCTTCCGAGACCATCTGGTGCGCTTGTTTGCAGGTGAGTAGTAGTCTCATGATAAGTAGGTAGAGGATAGGACTTACGCAAAAACCGCCTCAGCTGCGTTCCAGAGTCTGGTCGTACTAAAGACCATTTTCTTCGCCAAGCTGTGCCAGGACAATGTTGCGTAAGTCCTAAATTATATAAAATGAATTAGTACTTTAAATACTAACTTGAAGTTTTAGCTTTAAGATTTAGCTCAGATTTTATTGGCAAACCAGTTTAAATCCAGGCACTCCCGCAAACGTAATCTGGCTCGGTAGAGCAGCACCCATAGATTAGACGTGGTCAGGCTCAATTCCTTACAAATTTCTTCAGTTTCTAAGTCCAGCCATTCGCGCATCATAAATACGCGTGCTGTTTGCGCTGGTAGTTTTTCAAGGCATACCTCTAATACCCGGAAAAAATCCTTTTGTTCCAGCGTTGCGTCCGGGTTACCCCAAGCACGCGGTTGCTCTATCGTATGCCCGTCTTGTTTAAAAAGACTATCGATCAAATCCGCCTCCGACTCGCCGTCTTCTACCTGCAAAGAGACTTCTTTATTCGAGGCTCGTAAGCAATCAATAATTTTATATTTAAGAATCCCTGTGACATAGGTGCGCAATGAAGATTGTCCGGCAAAGCTATCCGGTTTTTCCAGTACGGCAAGCAAAGCCTCTTGGACGGCATCTTCTGCCAATGCCTGATTCCGCAATTGCAACAGGGCGAAGCGCAACAAAACGGGTCGCATGACCTCAAGTTGTTGATGTAGGGCGGGGAGTGATGTCATTTTTTAAATAGATAATTTTGACAAATAACTACGATGATAACGTCAAGGCATCATTAGCTTGTGCAAATGTAGGGTCGCATGGCTGCATGACACTTTTTCCCTGTAAAATTCAGGACACTTCCAAATGACCACAGGATATTTTCATTATGAGTAGTGTAACCGACACAGCGATCTCTTCGACGGATAAATTGGCTGGCGTTGCGTCAGAGATTAAGGCCGAAATCTTAGCAGAAGCGCTTCCTTACATCCGTAAATTTCACGGTAAAACGATCGTCGTTAAATACGGCGGCAATGCAATGACAGAAGAGCGTCTGAAGCATAGTTTTGCCCGCGATGTTATTTTGCTCAAGCTGGTCGGGATGAATCCGGTAGTCGTCCATGGCGGTGGGCCGCAAATTGATAACGCGCTTAAAAAAATCGGCAAACAAGGTTCGTTTGTGCAAGGCATGCGGATTACCGATGAAGAAACCATGGAAGTGGTGGAGTGGGTGCTCGGTGGCGAAGTGCAACAAGATATCGTGATGTTGATTAATCATTACGGCGGCCAGGCAGTTGGTTTGACTGGCAAAGATGGCGGACTCATCCGTGCCCGCAAGATGCAAATGCCAGATCGTGAAAATCCGGGCAAATTCCTGGATATCGGTTTTGTCGGCGAGATTGATGCGATCAATCCGGCGGTGGTGAAGGCGTTGCAGGATGATGCGTTTATCCCGATTATTTCACCTATCGGTTTTGGTATTGATGGCCAGGCCTACAATATTAATGCTGACGTAGTCGCGGGCAAAATTGCCGAAATCCTGAAGGCTGAAAAGTTGATCATGATGACCAATATCGCTGGCGTGCAAGATAAACAAGGTAATTTGGTCACAGATTTATCTGCGCGCGAGATTGATGAAATGTTTGCTGATGGCACCATCTCCGGTGGTATGTTGCCAAAGATTTCTTCCGCTCTGGATGCCGCTAAATCAGGCGTCAATACCGTGCATATTATTGATGGCCGGATTGAACATTCTTTGTTGCTGGAAGTGCTGACAGAACAAGCGTTTGGTACCATGATTCGAAGTCACTAATGTAGTCAAAATAGACTTAGTAGCGATGGACTTAGTCGCTACTAAGTCCATCGCAATTTATCCAATCACATTCGCAATCAGCGATTACCCGAGTTGCTTATAATGAAGCCAAAACGTTCAGATCCGCTTTGGCTGTTCGATCTTGACAATACCTTGCATAACGCCAGTCATGCGATTTTCCCTGCGATCACGCAGAATATGAATCGCTTTATGGCGGACTTGTTGGGTGACGGCGTTACTCCTGCCGATGCCGCAACTGTCAACGCCGCAAGAGCTTTGTACTGGCAACGGTATGGCGCAACTTTATTGGGTCTGGTAAAGCATCATGGCGTGCGGGCAGACAGCTTTTTGCATGCGGCACATAGCTTTGATAATCTGACCGCCATGATCAGGGCAGAACGTGGTTTGGCGCGTCTGTTACGTCGTTTGCCCGGACGCAAAATTTTGCTGACTAATGCGCCGCGCGACTATTCGCGTGAAGTGATACGTCACTTGGGTTTGCACCGGCATTTTGCTGCACATATACCAATCGAGGCAATGCGCGTACATGGACATTTACGACCTAAGCCATCAACGCAATATTTGCGTAAACTAGTGGCAAAGCAAAAAGTGCGTGCAGCAGATTGTATTTTGATTGAAGACACCGTCAGCAATTTACGCGCAGCCAAGCGGACCGGTATGCGCACCGCATTGATTACCCGTTACTTGCAAGCCAGCCAACCCGGTCATAAAGAGCTAGATGCGTTGCATCAATACAAGATTAAAAAATCCTATGCCTGTGTAGATGTCGCAGTAAAATCCGTATTAGATTTACCCCAGCATATTCATCGTCTACGCTAAAAATAAATAAAAATGGCAACCACCAAACCCGGCGAGCGCAAGCTACAGATATTACAAACACTGGCAGCAATGCTAGAAAATCCCAAGGGCGAAAAGATCACGACCGCTGCTCTGGCTGCCAAGATCGAAGTGTCAGAAGCCGCTTTGTACCGGCATTTTGCCAGTAAGGCGCAGATGTTTGAAGGCTTGATTGAGTTTATCGAAAGCTCGGTCTTTGGACTCATCAATCAGATCAGTCAACAGCAAGAAGATGGTTTGTCTCAAACGCAGGCAATTGCGCTGATGCTACTCAATTTTGCTGAGCGCAATCCCGGTATGACCAAGGTATTAATTGGCGATGCTTTGGTGAATGAAGATCCGCGTTTACAAGTCCGCATGAATCAGTTTATGGAACGGATTGAACTCGCTTTCAAGCAGTCATTACGCATCGCCAGCAGTCAAGGCAATCTGCTTGAAACGGAAGCTGCCATGCGGGCAAATTTGCTGAGTAGCTTTGTGATGGGGCGTTGGCACCGCTATGCTAAAACCGGTTTTAAATATCTACCTGGAGAGCAAGCTGCGCATCAGCTTGCGCTGTTGTTGCGCTAAAAATCCGCCAGGTATTGGTGCCTGAGTATTTGGCTTCTTTTAACGCCAGATCGGTATTGTGTAAATAAAGGCGTTGTTCTTTTCCATGCAGTGGGCAGCATGCGACACCGACGCTGGCCGTAATGGTCAATTTTTTTCCACGCAAAATCAAGGGTTCGCTGATTGCTTGTACTAAGCGATCAGCTAAAGTCTGCGCCATCTCTACCGTTCCGATATCGGGCAAAATTGCTGCGAATTCATCTCCATCGACCCGGCACAATGTGTCGGTATTGCGTAAAACGGCCGACAGGCGATTTGCCATGGTTGCCAGAATTAAATCACCAGCGTCATATCCATGTAAATCGTTTAAAACTTTGAAGTGATCAATGTCGATAAATGCGAGTGCAGCCATTTTTTTGGTTTCAACTGCTTGCTCTACGCTATTACTTAACAGACGATGGAAATAGTGACGATTCGGTAGCTTAGTAAGGCTATCGTGATTATCTAAAATAGTGATGCGTCGTTCTTCTTCCAGTCGTTGATTGGCAGCGACTTGCACATCAGACTCCCACGATTCTATGTGCGACATAAGCTTATTAAAGTGCTGACTCAGGCTGCCCAGTTCACTGCTGTCATGATGGCGTGCACGCAAACTATAATCTTCTGATACAACGACTTTTTCAATAATCCGGGACAGTTCAAAAACAGGCGCCAGACGCACCAATTGTCTTTGAGTTAACAGGTAAACACCCGCCAGTGTAGTAATCGCTAATAACAAGAAACCCAAGACAAAATACAGTACAAGATCTTTGTAAAAGCTACTTAAACTGATCTGCATTTGCACAAAACCAGTTAGCTCCAGCCCATTCATGATTGGCACTGTCACCTCAAAATAATCGCTTTTAAAACTTGATTGCGTATGGTTGCTTGATGTTGGAGGAACGATCGCTGCCAGGTTTTCTGCTTTACCAAAATACTCAAGGCGATTCCATGTGATTTTAGGTGTGCCATTTTTGTCAAACACAGCGATGCTTAAAACATCGGGTGCAACACTGACGTTAAGTATTAACTTATTTGATTGTCTTGGATCAGTATTGCTCATACTGTCGTCCAGATTAGCCGCTAAGGTACTGGCTTTATACATGCTGGCAGCGCGTAAATTCTTTTGTGCCATGTAACCAAACACCAATAAGAAAAATACCAGCGCCGACGACAAGGCAATCACGATCGCAATGAAGTTATCGTGCAATAGCTTTTTTGCTAGAGGCAATCTGAGAAATGCGGTTTGCATGAGTATTTGTCTCGATATTGACATTATTTTGTTCCGTATTATCAGCCAATACTGCCTGAGTATTCGCTCTAAAATAACTTAGCTTTAGATTTAGTTGTAATTATTGTAATGCTAATCCTCGCTTAGCTGTGCAATGCTTGGTATCTGCGAGTAAACTCCAGCGCATTCTCTACTTTTGGTTCTCATAGTGTCTTTTTTGCCCAACACCACTCCCGATTGTTTTGCCTTGTTAGACGATGCGCATGCCGAAAATGGTCTTGCCAGTTCGCGTTTGTACACCGGCTTAGTCCAAGTCTTGCAGTGTGACGCCGAGAATGCTGCCAATACGATTCAAGCGGCTTGGCAAGATTTATGGCAACGCACGCAACAAGCTTTGCAGTCGGGCATGCATGCAGTGGCTTTACTTAGTTACGAAACCGGTGCGCGCTTGCAGGCGATTGACGATTGGAGCGCAGTAGCAAATCCCGCTCAGCACACTAACCGGGACGCGGTATCACGCGTCTTGTTATTCACCCGTTGCGATTTGCTGAATCGTGAACAAGTGGCGATTTGGCTCGCAGATGCGGAGAGAAAAAATCAGGCTAGTGTCAATCTGCCTGCCGATGCAGACAAGGCTACGGCCAGCATTGCCGGCATCCGTGCCAGCGTAGACGAGGCCGCATTTACACTAGCGATCTCGCAAATACGCGCCTATATCGCTGCGGGCGACACCTATCAAGTTAATTACACTTATCGCCTGCATTTTGATGTGTTGGGGTCGCCGCTGACGCTCTACCGGCGTTTGCGCCAGCGCCAGCCGGTACCGTATGGCGCGCTGATTTGTCTGCCGGATGGCGAAGCTGTTTTGTCGCTGTCACCGGAATTATTCGTGCGTCATCAGGCAGGTGAATTATTTGCTCGACCGATGAAGGGTACAGCCGCAGCTACCGGCGATGCAGTGACTGACGCTAGGCTGGCGCAAGAACTGGCGGCTGATCCAAAAAATCGGGCAGAAAATCTGATGATCGTGGATTTGCTCCGCAATGATCTGGGGCGGATTGCGGTGCCGGGATCAGTCAAAGTCCCTGCCTTGTTTGAGGTCAATCGCTTCTCCAGCGTATTACAAATGACATCGAGTATTACCGCAACCCTACAGCCTGAGTTGGGTCTGGCAGCGATCTTATCGGCGTTGTTTCCTTGTGGCTCTATCACCGGTGCACCCAAACACCGCACCATGCAAATCGTGCGTGAAGTAGAGACCGAGCCGCGTGGTTTATATACTGGCGCAATCGGCTGGTTTGATCCGCCAGAAACCAGCAATAGCGCCAACGTTAGCGCAGCCCGAGAAGTCGGCGATTTTTGTTTGTCCGTACCGATCCGTACCTTGATTTTGCAAGCGCCGGAGCTGGAAAAAGAAGCTGATGTGCGCCAGGCCGTGATGGGTGTCGGTGCTGGGATTGTGTATGACAGCGTGGCCGCGGAAGAGTTTGCCGAATGCCAGCTCAAAGCAAAATTCTTAACCGATCTGCGTCCTGAATTCGCCTTGTTTGAAACCATGCATGCCAGTCGTGAGCACGGTTACCGTCATCTCCCGCGCCACTTACAGCGCCTGCGCAACTCTGCTCAGTATCTGGGGTTTGCTTATGATGAAGAAAAGATTGTCCAGGTAATCCTTGGCTTTCAGGCCGATTTGCCTCCAGAAGCCGCATTCCGCCTGCGTCTTACGTTGCAGAGTGACGGCACGACCAGCCTCCAAAGCGCGCCTTTGCTTGCATTCGCCGACGCTTCTAAGCCAGTCAAGTTAGTGTTAGCAACACAGCATACGCAAAGTGGCGACGTATTCTTACGCCATAAAACCACGCAGCGTCAGCAATACGATCAAGCGTGGCAAGCTGCTGAACAGCAAGGCGCATTTGATGCTTTGTTTTGCAACCAGTATGGCTACCTGACTGAAGGGGGACGTAGTAATTTATTTGTACAGATTGATGGCAAGTGGTTCACGCCGCCATTGAGTGACGGCGTATTACCCGGTGTGATGCGTGCAGTGATGTTAGACGATTCTCAATGGCAGGCCAGCGAAAAGCAATTGCGTATGGACGACTTACGCCATGCAGATCAGGTGATGGTTTGTAATTCTTTGCGCGGCGCAATGCTTGCAGAAGTGATCTGGTGATGCGTTATTTAGCGCACTGCCGATAACAAATCCTCATTCAACCAAGTCTGCAACCATCCCGCAATTTGCATCGTACTGTCTGGATTTTTTTCGGCGGCGGTTGCGCAAACCTCTGCAAAACTTTGACCTTCGTTTAGTCCGGTTAAAGCCGTATATTCTGCTGCGCTAATGGACCGAAAATGCGCTTGCAAATCTTTGCGCCAGATCAGCCAGATAGCGCCTTCTTCTGAATACACCGGATCAGGTGGGCTTTGCTGCTGAACCTTTTGCTGAGCTTGCTCTCCCAGCGCCATCCACAGCGCAACGCTATTCCAACGGGCGTGTAAAAAATGTTGCGATGCCTGACCCACAAAGCCAATTTGCGCCCAATCTTCCGGTGCCACGGTTGCCATGTCTGACAGCCTTAATACGGGCTGATCTTCCGCATCAAACGCCAGACTCAACAGCCACTCAAACTCGGCCAGCTCTGCCGCGATCGGGTAATCCGATAAATAAGTTTTTAAAAACGTGGGAAATTTTGCGCCGTACCAGCGTAAATTACGCGACAGCGATGGGTGTGTCTGGCAATATTCATGACAAGCTTGATGAAATAAGTCATCCCCAATATAGCGATGGGTTTTATCGAACGCGTCTGACAAAGCCTCACGTAAGCGAAGGCGATAAGCATCGTAATAAATCGCCAGCCGCGCATCGGTAGCAAAGTCCGACCGGCCAGATGAATGGCCAATATGTTGACCGAAAGCAGTATCAGCTTGCGGTCCCAAAATAAAATCTTGAAATTCTTGCTGCAATTCCAGCAAAGGAAGCTTGCCTGCCGTTTCTAATTTCAATTCCATCCCCAATGTTGTTGATGCTTGCGTACTCATACCAACAACCCCGCGGATCGCATTTGCAGCTCTCTTGTTACTGCTTGTTCTGTCTTCACACGTTGGGCGATGCGTCGCGCAATAGCTAGCTCTTCCACCAGCTCCGTTAATGGAGGGATATTGTCGTCGCGCTCTATCATGCTGGCGACTTGTCCAAATCGACGTAGTGCGTGCGCATATAAATCCCATACCGGATCAGCGACAGGATGATCGTGGGTATCCACAATGTAGTTACCGTGATTGTGATGACCTGCAAGATGGATTTGCTGCACCCGTCCTTGTGGAATCCCGTTCAGATAGTCCAATGCATCAAAGCCATGGTTGACGCTGCTGACGTAAATATTATTCACGTCCAATAGCATCAGGCAATCTGCCTCAGTGACAATCGCATTTAAAAATTCCCACTCGCTCATTGCATCGCTAGCAAAGGTCAGGTAGCTAGAGACATTTTCGATAATTAAGGGGCGTTCTAATATGTCTTGTACGCGACGGATATTTTGCACCACCAGTGCGACAGTTTCCTCGGTGTACGGCAAGGGCAGCAAGTCGTGCATATTTTTACCATGCACACCGGTCCAGCATAAATGATCCGACACCCATAGCGGTTGTACCCGCTGTATGAGTTTTTTCAGGTCGCGCAAATACGCTTCATCAGGGCCTTGCGCGGAGCCTATCGACATCGACACGCCGTGCATCACCATCGGGTAATCACGTCGTATTGCATCCAACATGGCGAGCGGTTTTCCGCCTGGCACCATATAGTTTTCAGACAGAATTTCAAACCAGTCTATCGCTTGTGAGAAGCTATTCGGCGTCGCCAAAATCTCATTGTAGTGATCGGTACGTAAGCCTAGTCCAAAACCCGGCGATGCAATTGTCGTCATCATGGCAGACATCTTTTAAAGATATAAAGTGCGCCGTCGCATGATTGGCCGATGTGACCAAAAACATACTACAGCGCACTCAGGGTATTACTTTTGATCGATGACTTTGCCGTTTTTAGCTTTGCAATCAGCAGAGCTTGTTGCGATAAAGCCGTGACCTTTGCAAGAATTTTGGCCTTTGCATGCGTTCTCTGCAGTTTTGCAATCGCTAGTACCTTTGCAGCTATTGATGCCTGAACAATGCACCATGTCACCAGCACTTGCTGTAGTAGAGGCAGCGAAAGTCGCGCCAGAGAAAGCCATAGCAGCAGCGGCAGCAGCGATCAGGGCACCAGTTTGGATAGCTTGTTTCATGTTGTTCTCCGATATAAAAAAATTGAATTAAAAATAGGAATGAATAAAAGTGTCAGCAATTAAAAATGTAAAACACGTCAGCTTTGGTTCAACTACAAAGTCCATCTCAGAGTCTTGCGTTTTGTTCTCTGCCTGAACTTATGCATCTGTCGTGAGCAGAGCGCGATTACTTACACTTGATTTCATTTATTTTTAAAAATATTTTTTTAGGGGCGAAATTAGGGATGGTGAGATGGGCGAACAAGATGTGAATATTGATCGATGTGTTCGTTGTGCAGGATAGCGAACGATATCTAATTGGCGGTGTTGTATTAAGGCACTTTATATATACTCCTCGCCTGGGAGGTAAACGCAAGGCCAAGACCTTTGTTTTGAGTGAAAAGCAAAACTTACTGTACTCAGTGGCTAGACTCTCTTGATGCTTCAACTCAACTTTACCTCATTAGTGCGACAGAACCCGTTACACTAATACTGCTTGTCTTAACGCACGGTTTTTCTGTATTCTGAAGCTTCCTCGCTTAAGGAGGATAATAGAATTTCCCACTTGAATTATTTCGTTACGGAAACTAATCATGCTTGATAACATTAAGATCAAAACTCTGATCACCGCGGCTGTAGGCATGCTGATCGCGATGCTGCTAATTGTCGGCGCGGCCGGGATATATTCCACGAAGCACACGTCGACGCTTTTGCAGGGCAAATCACTGCGGAACGTAAAAGTCGTCGCGATGATCGAAAAAATCCGTTTCAAGATGGAGATAAATCGTAGCCAGATCCTTCAGGCATTACAGCACAATCCGGCCACTGAATGGGCCAAATTGCACGATCATCCACTAACCGTACATTACAAAATCATCGACGACACGACTGCGGAAATCAACACCTTATGGAGTAGTTACCTAAGCGACATCACAGATCTTAACGAAAAGGCCTTGGCTGATACTTGGTTCGACAAAAGTGGAAAACTCGGCACTGTAAGCATTGCGGCTGCTAACGCTGCAATTCAGCAAGAGAAGTGGGACGACGCGGAGCTACTCCTGATCAAATCTATTAATCCTGTTCTCCGAACTTCGGACGTCGATCTGCGCGCACTCACAGACCTTTTAGCCAACCGCGTCGCTGGCGACAGTGAGACTGTTGCCACCGACATCAGAAATACCAGCTATCTGATGATTGGCGTGTTGATCGTTTCGGTGCTGATCGGTGCCGCAACGATATTCTTGCTGATTCGCGGCATCACATCACCGTTGCGCCAGGCAATTAAGATCGCCGAGAGGGTCGCGCAAGGAGATCTGACTGGACAAATCAGCAGCCGTTCACGTAACGAGTTTGGGGTGCTAATTAATGCGTTAGGCTCCATGAACACTAATCTTTTAGGGATCGAGGTTCTTGCAAAACGAAACACCGGAGAGTAATTTTATTGCGAGAAGCGCAAAATAGATGAGAAAGGAGCGGCCATTTCTGGCAAGATGAAAGT
>NZ_JBEONQ010000039.1:0-47776 GCF_040544445.1 Undibacterium sp. GrIS 1.8
TTAGCAGGTAGCGAGAGTTGCCACCCAGAGTCATGGCGTAACACGATGGGCGGCAAATTTGAAGCGGCTGGTGGGCTAGGTTGAACAACAATCGGTAAAGTCGTCAGCGGTGCGCACGCCGAAGCGGGTACCTGGCCACGTGAAATCCAACCATGAAATGTGGAGTGATTTAATTGATGCTCACGGCAATACGCCGCTTGCGATAGCACTGAGCCTCGCCAGGCGGTGACATGTTGCAACCATTGCGCACGACTGAGGGTGGATTTGATTCTTGACATGCTTGCTCTCCAAAGTGATCAGGTTTGAAGAGTGCATGAAATTAAGGGGTATTCATAGATGGAGGCGTTGGACGGTTACGCTTAACTGCCAAAAATTCGTTTCTCAAAATTCAATTGACCTGTTCGGTTGAGGTATTCTGCTAGCGTTCATGGACCTAGGCCATTAAGCATAATAATAACTATGACGGTAATCTCATTGTTGATACGTTGAGGGGGACTATGTTGTAAACCACGACCGGAATGATTGATCAGTTGACGATCAGTTATGTAATATTTTAAAGTCATCTTCAACGCCTGTGCGGCGCTATCGGTACAATTCGGATGCAGATGATCCCATAGCATTGTACGAACAGGCGTCAGTGACCAGACTCAAGCATTCCGCTGCGTAATTCGTTCAATATAAGTGATGTCGACCAATTACAACTGTTCGGCTCTTCTCGGTTTTGATGCGTTTTTAATCAGCTTCGGGGCTTTGAACATCCAGAGTAGCGACCGGGTCGTCTTGCGCTGACTCTTCTTCGGTTGCGTCAACTTACGCGCCATTCGCAGACCCTCAAACAGGTGATTTCACCCGGTAATCCCCCCGGTCCTTGAGGAAGTAGAGAAGCTGAAGCTTGTGTGTGCCGATTTTCGGTTGCTTAATACGTACTTACGTCGCCATGCTTCGAAGAATCGCATGACACTCAGCTAGCTCATCTGAGTATGAATACGTTTATGGCACGCCTGATTACTGATCCCGAAAAACTGATAGGCCTATGTGCTCATGCATTGTTTTTTCTGGAGGATTTCAGTAGCTCGGGCGATAGCTTTTTTGCCGTCGTCACCCCGAATTCCTTGACCATCGCATCAGTGATTGTCCCAAAACATTCCAGTGTTGCTGGCCGTACTCGTCAACCAAATCAACACAGTACCATGACCGTGGATGCCATACTCCTTTTGCGCTTACTTGTAGATCAGTGTGTCTTTTTCTCCGGCTCCGACAACTTCCAGTTTTAAGGCTCGTCTACAATCACGCTGGCTAAGCTTAATTACCTCTGGCATATCATTCTCTCTAAATAAGGCTCTTTAGTGACAGCCTATTTTATGGAGAAGCAGGCCAAATAAAAAGCCTCTAAGTATTCGGTTTTTTTGCATTCCAAAAACTAATTTGTGTAAATTAAATTGCCTCCAATAGAGCTGGAGGTTTATTGCTGCAGCGCCTCAAAGGTACTGGACGTAACCCATGATCCTCTAAAGCGGCTACAGTCTTAATTTCGTTTAATCTTAGCGATCATCCACTTACTCTTGATTGCGGATGTAAGTTAGAACTATTTCTTCATACAACTCGGCAGTAGAAGAAGAGTAACCTCGCCGATGAAGTTTCGCTTTCTGCCACCGAGTTGTTATGCCATCGATATCGCATTATTACCTTTTATATAGCTAACCACATTTGATACCGCATATTTTGGTGGAAGATTCAGACAAATATGAACATGCTCTATCATCGAATGCTCTTCTACGACTTTATATTAGGCTTATGGAATATCTCCAAGATGCTTGCGTAACACCCCTTAATTCAATTTCTTGCGGCGCTCCGGTATGAAAATTTAAAATCCCACCTCGGGTCACTCAAACTTCGGACATTTTTCTTTTTCAAGCTTCTTCTTCCGATAGCGATCGACGTATAGATCAAACTTTCATGAGTCCCACGGGTAAAATCTAGGGGTTAACTTATAAATTACAATTGAGAAAAGATACGGTTTGCTATGTGTAATGTTTATGTCATAACTTCCCGCGAAGCATCCGACACCATCTTACGCAACCATTGCACCTCTGCTGCCGCATGTGAGCGCTCATGCCACAGCATGAAGAAACGCATTTTTGGCATCTCTACCGGCATAGGCAAAATCGTAATCGGCCATTGCCCGACAAAGTGCATGGCGAAGCTACGGCTGGTGGTAAAAATCAGATCCGTACGCGATAGTACATCCGGCACCATGCCAAAGTAAGGGATCGTCATTTGTATATGTCGCTTTAAACCTTGCTCAGCAAGAGCGCTATCAATGATGCTGCGATGTCCCATCATATAAGGAGTGGGCGCGAGGTGCGGCATCTCTAAATAATATTTAAGCGATAGACCTTTTTTGACTATCGGATGCTGGTTATTAACCATGCAGACTAAGTCATCTTCAAATAAATGCGCTAAATGTAAGTGCGGTGGTTGGTCCGGCCAATTACCAATGACGCAATCCAGCTCACCGTTTTCTAGCGCCGACGCATAATCAAATCCTACATTTAATGAATGAACGACCAGACCCGCATTGGGTGCTTGTTCGCGTATTTTCTCCATGATCATCGGGATCAGCAAAACGCTTAAATAATCCGGTGCACCGAGGTGGAATACTCGCTGGCTTTGTGCAGCAACAAAACTAGGCGCGGGATGCGTGATGCTATCCAGCACGCTGAGCCCCTGCTTTGCCAGCAGCAATAATTCTTCGCCGCGTTCGGTCGCTGTCATTCCGTTTTTGCCGCGTACTAATATTGCGTCGCCGGTAATGTCACGCAAGCGCTTTAGCATATTGCTAATTGCTGGTTGCGATTGTCCCAACTTCATGGCGGTGCGGGTAACGCTGCGCTCGGTCAGCAATGTATGCAAGACGCGCAATAAGTTGGTATCGAGGTGGTCGCTAGGCCGATTGCTCATGGTCGTAAAAATAAAAAAGACAAATCATCATGGGGCATGCACATCGCCATCCACAAATACCATCAGCTCACCCGCCGCAAACTGGGTCCAGTTCTCATTCTTGGTCAATGGTTCTGTGACGATGACGGCAACGCGATCTTGAGGCGTGGTCACTTCAGAAAAATCGACAGCCACTTCTTCATCCGACAAACTGGCGGTGGCAAAAGGATATTTTCTGACGATGTAATGTAATTTAGTAGAGCAATGTGCGAATAGTGCCTCGCCATTCGACAGCATCATATTGAAGGTACCGTATTGCGCAATCTCATTGGTAATCTGGCGCATGAACCGGGTGATCTCGGTCATCGATGGCAAAGCCTCGCCAAAACGACGGCGCATTTCTTGTAGTAGATAACAAAATGCCCGTTCGCTGTCTGTTGTACCGACAGGATGGTATGCCCCATCTAAGACCGGATAAAAATTTTTTAGATCGCCATTGTGCGCAAACACCCAATAGCGGCCCCAACATTCACGCACAAAGGGATGACAATTTTCTAGCGTGACTTGTCCTTGGGTCGCTTTACGGATGTGGGCGATGACGTTTTTAGATTTGATCGGATAACGCTTGATCAGCTCGGCAATCGGGGAAGCAACGGCGGCTTGGTGATCGACAAAATGGCGTACACCATTGCCTTCAAAAAATGCGATGCCCCAGCCATCTTTATGTTCGTCCGTACGGCCGCCGCGTGTAGCAAACCCCGTAAAGCTAAATACGATATCGGTCGGGGTATTGCAATTCATTCCTAGTAATTGACACATAGTCAGACGCAATGCTGCTTTACATAAAATCCAAGCTTAGCATCATTGCGCGACAGTGACCAAGTGACTTCGGGGATTTGTCCTAAGCCAGACTACCATTCACTGATATAACTACTACGATAGCCGCTATCGTTATGGATCTCACTCTCTGTGAATGGTAATTTCAGCCAGTTCTTTGATGCATAACGTTCTGTGTAATTTCTGGAGCGTATCGATGCCGGGTCATCAGATAACGAAAAGGTCAAAAAGCTATGCGCCTCGACGTTACCATTTGGGAAGCTGACAACCTGCATATAGCTATTCCCGTTAGGGTTTCCGTCCATGCTATAGCCTCCTTGATCCAGACGATTGTCCGAACAAGCAACTGTGAAATAACCAACGTTATCGCAGCCTCCAAATAAGCCTATCTTGTGTTGATTGCGTGTAACAAATAAAGTCTCGCCCCGAGTCGCGCTCATCGCAAATCCACTGGCCTGTATGCGTAAAATAGCAGCGCCAAAAGCTTGCTGTAAGTTGGATGCGGCAACAGGACTGATATCACGTGGAGTGTGAATAGGATCAGCGGGATTAAACTGCACTTTGTACAGTTGTGCTTCCGACAGCAATGAAACACGTCGCCAAAATTCGTCCCAGATATGCGGGCCGCGTACTCCGGGGTTACCAGTGTTGTCCCAACTACTTAAAGCAGTACAAGCAGCGCTGACATTGACTAGTTTTGCCGGAAAACTCTCGCCGGTCTCAGGATCACTGCTGATGGTAAGAGTCGTTGATCCACAAATCATCGGTAATACTTGTGCCTTAAACAGTTCAGCTGTCAGTACCCGGCTATTAAGTACCATTTGTTCAACGACTTCTGTACCAGCTTTATTTCCCACATAACCGTCAGTTCCATCCAAGCGACCTTGTGCCATGGTGTGCCCCAAGCGTGTACGCATGCTCAATGACTCTGTTCCGGTTGTGCCAAGAATAGCCGGAAATCCCGTCAATAGCGCCTTGGGATTGGTACTCCAATAACTGTCGTTCATGTTTGCGACATAATCATTACGTAACAGACTGGGCAATTTGGAGGGGCCGAGTGCGCCGCGCTGTACTGAGTCGACGTCAGTTTTCCAGTCGCAAGCACTTTTAGCGCCGTCAAAAAACGGGACTCGCGGCAAATAAGCTGCCATCATCTGACCTATAGCCGTCGTGCAACTGGCCGTTTGTGCCGCCGTTACATTGGGAACAGCACCCATGTCGGCATACCAGGCCTTACTCGAATTACGCGCAATTGCCGTCGTGTTGACCCAAGGTGTTGCAACTTCCTCTTTTTGAATACGGATAAATTCTTCCATCGATTTGGCTTGATTCCAACGCAGCCAGTTTCGGAAGCTACGGAAATTACTCGCATTGATATCACGGATGGCAAACGCTGTTGTAGTGTTCCAGGCTAATGCAGGATTGAGCAAGCCTAGGTTCATCATCGGACCGTACTCAGAACGGTATAAAGTCCGTTTCACTACGGCTAAACGACCATCTGCTGATTTAACGGTCACGGCTATCGCGGATGGTGTCATGCGCACTTTTTTACCATCACGCATATAACTCGTGCTGTCGTTATTTGCCAAGCTTAGTTCATAGATTCCAAAACGACGTGCGGTCGATACCGTATGTGACCACGCGACATTGTCGTTAAATCCAATCAGGATCACAGGCACGCCCAGAGATGAAGCGCCGCTGACATTAATTTGTCCAGGTATCGTCAATTGAGCTTGATAGAACCGATCAACACCGCGCCAGTACCAATGAGGATTTCCAAATAGTAATGGACTACCTGAGTTGGTTGATGCACTGCCGTAGGCGATCATATTACTGCCGACACCTTTTTTACCACCAACCTGAAGTTCTGGCGCGCGCGTTTGTGCAGACTGATAAGTCAAGGTGCTCAGAGTTTTGCTGGTGGCGTCAGGCGGTAGCGCGCTGGCGATACTGTTCACGAAATTACTATATCCACCTGCCAAATTGGCGGCATACATCCGGCGATACACATCGCTACTGCGAATAGGCAGTACCCAATCAGCATTGCGGCATGCGCTATGAGCAGTGTTACTACTGAGCTTCAAATGACGTAAATAACGGTTGTACCCTGCAGCAAACCCTTGAATCATGTCACGTAAATCTTGGGGTTGTGCCGCAACCATCGCGTTGAGCACATCATTGGTAATCAGATGCTTATGGAAAAAATCGCTATCGATATTGCGCGCCGTTTCTAACGTGGTTCCCGCAACCGGTAAGGCATTCGGCCCAAGATATTGAGATCGCTCACCGCGATACGTCAGAAAACCATCCGCCATCGTGCATAAATTGTCTTCGGCTTGCGCGTAACCGTAGCCGTAGCCAAGATCAGCCCAATTAGCCGCTTTGATATGAGGTACACCCATGCTGGTACGACGGATTTCCGCATGATAATTTTTGGTAAAAAGCGTATCGTCAGTATCACTGATCAGGGTTTGTGCCATCAGTGGCGTGGCAAGTGCCAGCAAACTGAGCGTTGTAAGAAGTTGATAAGGCTTTGTAGTCAGCTTCATCCGGCGTGTCGTCATCTTAACTCCTTGGTGATATTGCAAAGAAATGGACACGATGGCCAGCAGTAAGCCAATGTCCCAATTTGTTAGAATTATTGAAACATATTATTGCTAACTAATGTACTTTTTGCAATTACTATCGCCTTGAAATTAAACAAACAAAGTCTAAAAAAGATTGTCCATTGTTTATCAGCCTTCCCAAAGCATTTTGCTCTGAAAGGCTTATAAACAATGGACGGTTAAATTCAGAGACTTCAGATATGAAGTTATGAAGAAAATTTCCGTGCGAAGGAACTAAGACGATTTCAGTGATCGAACCCGCTGCGAGGAGATTTGGATCAGATCATAGCTGACGTCACAGCTAACTTCACTCACTTGCCGATGCAAAAACGGGAAAATATCACGCCCAACAAATCATCAGAAGTAAATTCGCCAGTAATACTATTCAGCCGGTCTTGGGTTAAGCGCAGCTCTTCCGCAAATAAGTCCAGCGACTGGTCATTTTGTGCAGCGTAGGCGGCAGCAAATTCTAAATGCTCGTTAGCTTGCTTTAGCGCGATCAGGTGACGTTCGCGCGCGAGATACAAGGACTCGCCAGTTTGTTGCCAACCAGCGATGCGGAGTAATTCTTTGCGCAGTAAATCAATGCCGATATGATCTTGCGCAGACAAATATACGTGAGTAGCATCCGCCATCTGATCGACGCTAGGATGATGGCCGGACAGATCAATTTTATTCCAGATGCGGATCACAGGCACTTGATCCGGGAAACGCGCCACGATCGCGTCGTCAGCGCGGGTCGGGCCACGGCCAGCATCGAGTAAATGCAAAATGACATCGGCTTTGCTGACTTCAGCCCAGGTACGTTCGATGCCGATACGCTCCACCGCATCAATGCTGCTGCGCGGCGCGTCCTTATTGTGCTCATTATGCTCGTACTTGTGTTCATCATCGTATTGATCATCCTCATGACGAATACCGGCGGTATCGATGATATTAAGCGGGATACCTTCGATATGGATAGTCTCCGTCACTTTGTCGCGGGTAGTGCCAGCGATGGGCGTGACGATAGCGACATCGTCTCCCGCCAGCGCATTGAGCAGGGACGATTTACCGACATTCGGTTGTCCGGCTAATACAATATTCAAACCCTCACGCAATAAAGCGCCTTGTGCCGCCTGTTGAAATACCGCCTGCAAGGCCGTTTGGATGGCGCTGAGCTGACCACGGGCATCCGATTTTTCTAAAAAATCGATTTCCTCTTCAGGAAAATCCAGCGTCGCTTCTACCAGCATGCGCAGGTGCACGACTTTTTCTACCAGCACATGAATCACTTTAGAAAAAACACCGGACAACGATTGTGATGCTGATTTGGCAGCGGCTTCGGTCGATGCCTCAATCAAATCCGACACGGCCTCGGCCTGTGCCAAATCCAGTTTATCGTTGAGGAAAGCACGCTGAGTAAATTCACCCGGTTGCGCTAAGCGCAAGCCGGCATCTTTGCCCGCCTCCAGACAACGCGTCAGTAGCATTTGCATCACCACTGGCCCGCCGTGGCCTTGTAGCTCCAAGACATCTTCACCGGTATAAGAATGCGGACCTTTAAAGTAGAGCACGATGCCCTGATCAATCACGCTACCATCCGCTTGCGTAAATGGCAGGTACGTCGCGTGGCGTGGCTTGAGTTGTGTCGCTTTTACACCTTCCGCTTTTAAGCCGTCAGCCCATACGCCGCCAAATAAGGCGTCGATCACTGGCTTTAAGTCTTTACCAGAAATACGAACTACACCAATACCACCGCGCCCCGGTGCCGTGGCAATCGCAGTAATGGGCGTGTTGTCGTAACTACTTTGATGATGGCGATGTTGGTTCATGGTGTAATTCTAACTCTGCAAAAAAATACAGGAAAATGGCTTGTGGTTTGGTCTAAATACTACAGGAGTCCATAGAAAAAAAGCCCATGATTAAGATGGGCTTTTTTAACATAGACTTTTGGCTTAAACCCAGATTTTCCATTGGACCGCTACCACTTCGCAAAAAACGCAGACGGCGTGCGGTCTTCAGAGGGATAGCACCACCGAGATTTGAGTGGGAACGCTACAGCGACAATTGCACCTTTGGCGAACTGCCTGGCGTTGTTGCTCCTCCTAGCAAGATGCAGCTTGCGTCGTCGTCGCGTCTAGCCAGTCAGTTCGCCAAAGGCACACTTGTCGCTGTTCCAATGGAAAATCTGGGTTAAACCTTCAAAACCTTAAGACTTGTGCTCTGGAGGGATCAACTTATTATTAATCACCCATTGCTGCGCGATCGACAAGACGTTATTCACAACCCAGTACAAGACCAGACCCGCCGGGAAGAAGAAGAACATCACTGAGAAAGCCAGTGGCATAAACATCATCATCTTGGCTTGCATAGGATCAGCCGGTTTTGGATTGAGCTTAGCCGTTACAAACATGGAGATCGCATACAACACGGGCAAAATGTACCAAGGATCTGGTGCGGTCAAATCGGTAATCCAGCCCACCCACGGAGCGCCGCGCATTTCTACGCTGGCTTGCAACACCCAGTACAGCGACAAGAAGACTGGCATCTGGATCAGAATTGGCAAGCAGCCGCCGAGAGGATTGATTTTCTCGGTTTTATACAACTCCATCATGGCTTGATTCATTTTTTGCGGCTCGTCTTTATGACGCTCACGCACGGCTTGCATTTTTGGTGTGAGTACTTTCATCTTCGCCATACTGCGATAACCAGCAGCCGACAACGGGAACAATACCAGCTTGATGGAGATCGTGAAAACTACAATTGTCCAGCCCCAATTGCCCAGCAACTTATGGATTAATTCCATAAGCCAAAACATCGGTTTTGCAATAATCGCAAAGTACCAATAATCTTTTACCAGATCCAGCCCCGGTGAAATTTTTTCTAACTTGTCAGACTCTTGCGGACCAGAGTACAGACGCGCATCCATGCTGACCGTCGCGCCTGGTGCAATGCTGCCCATTGGCAAAATAGTCGCTACCGCATACAGATTGTCTTTGACTTTTTCGGTCACGATAGTGCGTGGTGCTTTGTCTTGCGGGATAAAAGCTGACACGAAAAAATGTTGGAGCACGGCGACCCAACCATTGTCTGCTTTGGTCGCGTGATTTGGCTTAGCGTCTGGATTGGCGCTATCTTTTTCAATTTTCTGGAAATCCAGTTTCTGAAAATGATCCGACTCAGTGTAGACAGCAGGAGCATAAAACTCTCTGGAGGCGCTGAACATGCCGCCGTTTTCTGGCTTGGTACCATCATGCAATAACTGCAAATACAAAGATGGTGTGATCGCTACCGGAGAATTATTCGTCACGTCATGTTTGACGTCGATGACGTAGTCACCTTTTTTGAAGGTATAAGTCTTAGTCAACTTAACGCCGTTCAATTCAGATTCCAGTACCAGCTGCACTTTGTCGCCCGCATCCATCGTGCGCACGCCTGGCTTAGCAGTAAAGCTGGATTTATGGTTTGGGAAAGCACCACCCATCAGACCAGTTTGAGCCAGATAAGTACGTTTAGCACTTTCATTAAACAGCACAACGTTCTTGGTGTGGTCGTCTACATCTTTGTACTTGAGTAATTCCAAGCGACTGATCTCGCCACCCAAGGTGTCGATATCGGCTTTGATTACATCAGTAGTAATCGTGATGTGCTCATTTTTCACGACAGCAGGATCAGTGCCAGTGGCAACACCATTAGCGCTGACGTTGCTATTGGCAGTGGTACTGGCAGCAGATGAACCTGATGCAGAAGCGCTGGCGTTTTTGCTCTGCTGCGCCTGACTGGATGGCGTAAAGGAGAACATTGATGGTTTGCCGTTATGACGCATCCAGTTGTCCCAAAGGATCAACAGCGACATCGAGAAAACAACCCACAGGACGGTACGTTTGATATCCATTTGTGTTTTAGCAGGTAGATTTAGAAGAAGAATCAGGACGTTTTTTTAAAGCCATCATATTGTGATGCTTAGTTGCATGAGTAGCATACGCAGCTTGACGCTTTTTAGAACGTCCGTCGGATGTGGGGACGAAACTGTTTTTTTCAGATTTTTGTGGAACTGGATCCACGCCACCCGGATGCCATGGGTGACACTTACATACGCGTTTGCCCGCAAGCAAACAACCTTTTGCAGCGCCATGCTCGCGGATTGCCTCTGCCGCGTAATCTGAGCAGGACGGATAAAAACGGCAATTTTGTCCCAGCATAGGGCTGATAGCGAGTTTGTAAAAACGCAGCAGCAGGAGCAATAAAGGTTTCATGGCAGAGATTTCACAGCGCTTCTGCACCGTCGGTAACCAGCAAACGCACTGGCGCAAACAGACGCAAGATCTCCAGCCGCAACTCACGCTTCAGTTGCGCGGTGGTAGCTGGACCTGCTTTGGTATTTACGGGCTTGGACAAGCGCACGATACAATCCACATTGGTCAGGGACGAACAACGAAAAATTTCCCGCGTAACACGCTTGATCGTATTGCGTGTCGCCGCACGCGGCGCAAAACGCTTGGCTGCAACCACGCCCAAGCGCGCGTTTGGCAGCTCGGTCGGTCTTGCATACAAAACAAAATGTGCTGTTCTTTGTACCGGCCGCAAACGAAAAACGGATGAAAATTCATCCGTTTTAACGATGCGCCGAACGCGTGCAAAATCACCACTTGCGGTTGCTGATGTCATTGCATTAACCATATTAGTAGTTGTGCAACTCATGCCACCAGCCAATACAAGCACTGATCATAGCTGGACAGATCAAGCTGCCAAGCGCTTGCGACCTTTAGCGCGACGTGCGTTCAATACAGCGCGGCCGCCACGGGTTGCCATGCGTGCGCGGAAGCCGTGAGTGCGCTTGCGGCGAACGACGGAAGGTTGGTAAGTACGTTTCATGTTGGTCTCGCTATTTGAGCAAATAAAAAATCGGAATCACGGGTAATGTACGAGTAATGCTTTTATGCGAATTAAAACCAGAATTAAAATTGCTTACTCGCCATTACTTCCCCAAAACCGCTGCTCATGGTGTGTTGCATTTATAACAAACTATCAATGCAATCAACAAAAAGAGGGTAGGGAACCCTGAATTAGACACTACTTTCTGCTTACGTGTCAATCACTTAGCACATTTTTTCATCTTGTCATAGCGCAGTCGAAGTAAACAAATCGGGCTTACGCAAAATTGTCTCAGCAAGGCTTAGCGACGCAGATAGTACTTTAGTACAGCTAGGAGCTACAACGCAGCTTGGGCGGTTTTGCGTAAGTCCTAACAAATTTCCGCATTAGCCTGTGGATAACTCGGGATAGCAAGAGTAAAATAGCGGATTAGTGTGGCATGACCGATTTGCCTTAATGGCAAGATGTTTAATTTGTTTTGCGTAAGTAGTATTCATGCAGAATCATTTGCAGGGTTTAGCAAGCAGCAACCAAACTCATTGCTAAGTTAATGACTAAGCAGCGACTCCGCAGCAATTTGACATTCGACAACACGCCGCACATCAGCATCATTAAAGTGACTACATGGAAAATTTCTGGCAAGCCTGCTCGTCCCAATTAGAGCAGGAACTTACGCCGCAGCAGTATAGCGCCTGGATCAAACCGCTGACCCCGATCGATTATGAAGACGGCCGGTTGCGGATTGGTGCGCCCAATCGTTTTAAACTGGATTGGGTTAAAACCCAATTCGCCAGCCGGATTACTGAACTGGCAGTGCAATTTTGGGATGAAAATATTGATGTCCAATTTATTCTGGACCCACGGATCAATAAAAAACCGGCTCCCGCTGCAAACACCAATACAAATCAAAGTAGCGATCCGCGCGAGTCGTCCACTAGCAACAACGACATGCCACCGCAAATGCATGATCCGGTGCCAGAATCCACGCCGCGCCGCGACCAAAGCCGCATCAATGTTGATCTGACCTTTGATAGTTTTGTGACGGGTAAAGCCAATCAGTTAGCCCGCGCAGCAGCTATCCAGGTAGCAAATAATCCTGGCGTATCGTACAACCCGCTGTTCTTATATGGCGGCGTAGGTTTAGGTAAAACCCATCTGATCCACGCGATTGGTAATCAGATTCTAGTGGACAACCCTAAAGCACGCATCCGCTACATCCACGCTGAGCAATATGTACGCGATGTCGTTACTGCTTACCAGCGCAAAGGGTTTGACGAATTTAAGCATTACTATCATTCGCTGGATTTATTGCTGATCGATGATATTCAATTCTTTGGTGGCAAAAGCCGCACGCAAGAAGAATTCTTCTACGCGTTTGAAGCGCTGATCGCCGCCAAGAAGCAAATCATCATCACCAGCGATACCTACCCAAAAGAAATCACGGGTATGGACGATCGTCTGATTTCACGTTTTGATTCTGGTCTGACGGTAGCAATTGAGCCGCCAGAGCTAGAAATGCGCGTAGCGATTTTGCTCAAAAAAGCGCATTCCGAAGGCGTACATTTCTCGGACGACGTCGCCTTCTTCGTCGCCAAGCATCTGCGTTCTAACGTACGCGAACTAGAAGGCGCTTTGCGAAAAATTCTGGCGTACTCGCGCTTCCACGGCAAAGAGATCACGATTGATGTCGTCAAAGAAGCATTAAAAGATTTGCTATCGGTACAGAACCGCCAGATTTCGGTAGAAAACATCCAGAAGACAGTTGCAGACTTTTTCAACATGAAAGTCGCCGACATGTACTCTAAAAAGCGTCCAGCTAATATCGCCAGACCACGTCAGATCGCGATGTATCTGGCGAAAGAATTAACGCAAAAAAGTTTGCCAGAAATTGGTGAACTGTTCGGCGGCCGCGACCACACCACAGTCTTGCACGCAGTACGCAAAATCACGGCAGATCGCAGCAAGAATCCAGAATGTAATCATGAACTACATGTGTTGGAGCAGACTCTGAAGGGTTAAGCATTACAAATTGTAGGGTGCGCCGTGCGCACCAAAGCAAGCGGCAACGAAGCAAGTAAAGTTGATGGTACGCATGGCGCACCCTAGGGTTTTAGAAGTACCATTTTTAGACGTCCAATCATTCTGCGGCATCCAGGCCATTTTTGCCCTAGAAGCCGCAGAATGATTGGACGATGTATTTAAGTTTTTTAAGTCATTGCGTTACGGCATTGAAGTTATAAAACTAAGTTACAGAACAAAGTTACAGAACCAAGCCATAGAAGTAAGCTACAGAAGTGAATCATCCTTTATTAACAAAATTACGCGAGGATATAAACATGCAATTGGTCAAAACCCACCGGGACACAATCCTCCGGCCTCTGCAAATCGTGAGCGGTATTGTCGAGCGTCGGCACACATTGCCGATTCTGGCCAATATCCTCATACGCAAGGACGGCGAAAAAGTGTCTTTCTTGTCGACTGACATCGAAGTACAGATCACCACCCATGCCGATATCGGTTCGGGTGGCGAGAGCATTGCCACTACCGTCGCTGCGCGTAAGCTGCTCGATATTTTGCGCGCACTGCCGGACGACAATGACATTGTCCTCAAGCTCGACAATAAAAAGATGACTGTGCAGTCAGGCAAATCGCGCTTCTCTTTGCAAACCTTGGCGGCAGAAGAATTCCCTACCGTCGCGCAAGCAGAACACTTCAACGCCAGCGTTAGCCTGCCGCAAAAAACGCTCAAGCATCTGTTTAACATGGTGCACTTCTCCATGGCGCAGCAAGACATTCGTTATTACCTGAATGGTCTGTTGCTCGTGGTCGATGGCAAAAACGTGATTGCCGTGGCAACCGACGGTCATCGTCTGGCGTATTGCCAGGTGGAAGTTGAACAAGAATTCCCACGTCAAGAAGTCATCATCCCGCGCAAAACGATTATCGAATTGCAGCGTTTGTTAGAAGACAAAGACGATCTGGTGCAACTCGACATCGCCAACAATCAGGTCAAGCTGACGTTCGCCGATATTGAGCTGATTTCCAAATTGGTTGAAGGTAAATTCCCCGATTTCAACCGCGTAATCCCTAAGGGTTACAAAAACAATTTCACCTTGGGTCGCGAGCAATTGCTGCGCTCTTTGCAACGTGCCGCCATTATGACCAGCGACAAGTTCAAAGGTGTGCGTTGTGTAGTCACACCGGGCAGTATGCAAATCCTGTCTACCAACGCCGATCAGGAAGAAGCCGTAGAAGAAATTGAAATCGATTACGGCGGCGACAGTGTCGATATCGGCTTCAATGTCACCTATTTGTTGGATGTGTTGAATAACCTTAAAGTCGATCAGATCAATCTCGCCTTTGGTGACTCCAACTCATCCGCATTAATCACCATCCCAGACAACGCCGATTTTAAATACGTCGTTATGCCAATGCGGATTTAGTGCGAAAGAGTGCTAAAGCTCCCCAGCCGCATGCAGCGTAATTACTGAATGCGGCTGGGAAGTGAGGGCGATTAGTTAATCCGGATTTACACAAATTCTGCTATGGATTTCAAAGTGGTTTGTGCCGGATTTATTCAAGCGATATGACGAATTAAGTTGGTAACTAAGTTGACGAATTAATTTGACTCACTAAGTTGACTAACTAAGCGCCCTCATCCCAGCCCCGCATTCAGCAATTACGCTGCTTGCGAGTGGGAACTAAAACTCCAGATCAGTTAGAACGTTAGAACAAGTAAGACCATAATAAAGAAGGTAACCATGTCCGAGAACACCCAAGACAACACTCCAGCGCAGCCAAATGCTTATGGCGCATCCTCAATCCAGATTCTGGAGGGTTTGGAAGCCGTGCGTAAGCGCCCCGGCATGTACATTGGCGATACATCGGACGGTACCGGTCTGCATCACCTGGTATTTGAAGTGCTGGATAACTCGATCGATGAATCGCTAGCCGGTCACTGTACCGAGATCAACGTCACCATCCATGCCGACAACTCCATCTCCATTACCGATAACGGTCGCGGTATTCCGACCGGTATCAAATGGGACGACAAGCACGACCCAAAACGCAGCGCGGCAGAGATCGTTATGACCGAGCTGCATGCTGGTGGTAAGTTCGATCAAAACTCTTACAAAGTCTCCGGCGGTTTGCATGGCGTTGGTGTCTCCTGCGTTAATGGACTGTCCAAATTACTCAAGCTCACCATCCGCCGCGACGGCAAACAATATGCGATGGAATTTGTCCGTGGCGTGCCGCAAAACCGTGAAATAGAAACCATCGACGGCATCGTCGTGTCCCCGATTAAAGTCATCGGCGACACCGACAAGCGCGGTACCGAAGTCCACTTCTGGGCCGATGAAGAAATCTTCACCCATGTCGAATTCCATTACGAGATTCTGGCAAAACGTATTCGCGAATTATCGTTCCTCAATAACGGCGTGCGCATCAAACTGACCGACCAACGTACAGGCAAAGAAGAAATGTTTGCCTTTGAGGGCGGCACCCGTGGCTTTGTGGAATACATCAACAAATCTAAAAGCGTCTTGCACCCAACGATTTTCCAAGCCACTGGCGAGCGTCTGTCTGACCAAGGCACCAACATCACCGTTGATGTTTCCATGCAATGGAACGACGCCTACAACGAACAAGTTTTATGCTTCACCAATAACATCCCGCAACGCGACGGCGGCACCCATCTGACTGGCTTGCGCGCAGCGATGACCCGTGTGATTAATAAATACATTGAAGAACACGACTACGCCAAAAAAGCCAAAGTCGAAGTCACCGGCGACGATATGCGAGAAGGTTTAACCTGCGTCTTGTCCGTCAAAGTACCTGAGCCAAAGTTCAGCTCACAAACCAAAGACAAACTGGTTTCCAGCGAAGTCCGTGGCCCGGTCGAAGAGATCGTCGCCAAAACTTTATCCGACTACCTGCAAGAACGCCCTAACGACGCCAAAATCATTTGCGGCAAAATCGTAGAAGCCTCACGCGCGCGCGAAGCAGCCCGTAAAGCCCGCGAACTCACACGCCGTAAAGGCGTCATGGACGGCTTAGGCTTATCCGCCAAACTCGCCGATTGCCAGGAAAAAGACCCCGCGCTGTGCGAACTGTATATCGTCGAAGGTGACTCCGCAGGTGGCTCCGCCAAGCAAGGCCGGGATCGTAAGTTCCAGGCGATCTTGCCACTGCGCGGTAAAGTTCTTAACGTAGAAAAAGCCCGCTTTGAAAAAATGCTCTCTAGCGAACAGATCACCACTCTGATCGCCACGCTAGGCACCAGCATCGGCCCAGACGAATTCAATGTAGAAAAACTGCGCTACCACCGCATCATCATCATGACCGATGCCGACGTCGACGGTGCCCACATCCGTACCTTGCTGCTGACCTTGTTCTATCGCCAGATGCCACAACTGGTAGAGCGCGGCCACATCTACATCGCCCAGCCACCTTTGTACAAAGTAAAAGCTGGCCGCGATGAACGCTACCTCAAAGATGACTCTGAAGAAGCCAGCTACATGATGACCGTTGCCTTGACTGGCGCATCGCTCATCCCAAGCACAGGCGCAGACCCGATTACGGGCGAACCACTGGCAGAACTGGTACGCCAATACAATCTCGCCAACGCCATCATGACGCGCCTGACCCGCATGATCGATCGTGCCGCCCTCACTGCCATCATGACCGGCGTCACGCTCAAAATGGACACCGCAGAAAACGCACAAATCTCCGCCACCGCCCTCACCACCACTATCAACGACCCGGCGGTCAAAGCCATCGTACGCACGGATGATTTGTCTGGCTCCTTCGGCCTGCGCATAGAACGCATGTACCACGGTAACGTCAAAGTCAGCAGCATCGACGCCGACTTCGTCGATAGTAACGATTACAAAGTTTTAGAAAACGCCGCCAACACCTTCCGCGGCCTGCTAGGCGAAGGCTCCTTCATCCGCCGTGGCGAAGGCGAGCGTATGAAAGAAAGCGCCGTAGCCGACTTCCATCACGCCATGCTATGGCTGCGCGACGAAGCCGAACGCGGCGTCAGCAAACAGCGCTACAAAGGACTAGGCGAAATGAACCCAATGCAGTTATGGGAAACCACCATGGATCCAAAAGTACGTCGCCTGCTCAAAGTACAAATCGAAGACGCGATTGCTGCTGATCAGATATTTACTACGCTAATGGGCGATGATGTAGAACCTCGTCGTGCTTTCATCGAATCCAATGCTTTAAGGGCTGGGAATATTGACGTATAACGTAAAAATATAACAATCAAAAAAGCCATCCATTTTTTGGATGGCTTTTTTTACAGGTATGGGTTTTGACGAGCACATCATTTTTTGACCAGGCAAAAAGATCAATTCAGCAACATACCGTCGTCCATCACAGGCATAAAGCTGCAGCAAATTGCACAGAAAGCGTGAAACAACTGGACGCCGCGTGTCCCATTGAATATTCTTAACTAATTCCATGGATCACCGTGTCTGAGCGCAAAAGCTTGCGTGGCGCTCGCCGCACCATCGACGCTGCAAAATGTAGGGCCTGGATCTGGGCAAAGCGATGCACAGGCAATAGCGCACCGCGTACTGGGCGAATAAAACAAAAGTACATTCAAAAAATACCCTTAGGAGTCGCACATGATTAAAGAAGAAAAAACGGTCGTTTATGGAACCGAAGATCTTTTGACCAGTTTATGTAATTCGGTCACACGAGTATTGAACGTAGCGACGCAAAGCAAGATTCATTACTCTGCCATGGTGCAGCGGGTAACCAAGATCGGTCTGAAGCCTGATATCGGTTGCTTTGTCTTATTTGACGGCGGATTTTCTGGCTTGGTTGTGCTGAATTTTGCTGGCAACGCCGCCCTAGAAATTTATGAGAAATACATGCTAAGCATGGGTATGCCCAAGTCCGAACTAGCCTCCTCATTCAGCTCCGATGAGGTCTCGAATATCCTGGGCGAACTGATGAACCAGATCGTCGGCGATTTCACCGGTAAAGTCCGCAGAGAACTACAAACCAACATCACTCAAAACCAACCCAAAATGCTGGTGCTGAACAAACAAGTCATGCTCAGCGTCGATACTCCACTAGACCGCCCGGAAATCCGCCGCGTCTCCTTCTTCACAGAAAATAATAATATTTTCTATCTGGAACTCGCGATTGACCGCACAGAATTCATTAAATTGCATGACTTCGACTCCAGCGAAATCACCGATCCAGATGCCTTGCTGGACATGGAGCAAGCGGATAAGTCCGGCCAAACAAGCTCAACTCAACCGACAGCTAACGCCGCCGATGATGCTAGTGATGAACTCTTAAGATCTTTGGGGATGTGAGTTGATTGCAGCTCAAATTGAAGACGCAATTGCCGCTGGTCAGATTTTTATTGCTCTAATGGGCGATAATACGAAACTGTACGGGGTATGTCTTTAACCGAACACGCCGCTTGCGATGAATATTGGCGTTTAAGCATAGTTTGAATCGAAAGAAGCCCTGCAGTTTGTTGGGCTTCTTTGTTGTGGCAATTCATCAAACGTATCAGGATAATGTCACGAGATCAAGAATATCTTAGAAGTCTGGCACATGAGCTTATTGCATTACCTGCTGAAACTGGCTGGCTTGAGTTTAAGCATAACAATGCAGAACCACAGGAAATCGGTGAATACATCTCTGCACTGTCCAACTCGGCAGCTTTAGATGGCAAATCACACGCCTATCTGATCTGGGGAGTTGACGACGGCAGCTACACTTTTGTCGGAACTGATTTTTCTCCTCATAAGAAAAAAATAGGTAATGAAGAGCTGGAGAACTGGTTACTGCGCCAGCTATCTCCTAAAATTTCCTTCCATTTTTACAGCGTAACGCTTGATGAGCTCGCAATCGTCATACTGGAAATTGACCGCGCATTCCGGCATCCGGTCCAATTCTCTGGCAGTGCTTACATTCGTATTGGCTCTTATAAAAAACGACTGAAAGACTTCCCCGAAAAAGAACGCCAGCTATGGCGAGTCCTTGATGATACGCCGTTTGAAATGCTGGCCGCTTCGGAAAAAGTAAGCTCAGATGAAGTTCTGAAATTACTGGATTTTGCAGCTTATTTTGATCTGTTAAATAAGCCCCTACCCAATGGCCGCGACGGGATTCTCGACGCACTCGCTTCAGACCGCCTAATTGAAGCCATGGGTGGCGGCTATTGGCGCATATTTAATCTGGGGGCTATTTTATTTGCAAAGAAATTATCTGATTTTGGTAACTTGCAACGAAAAGCCGTCCAGGTGATTGTTTATCAGGGAACTGGTCGAGTCACCACATTACGTGAACAAGAAGGCGCACGCGGCTACGCAGCAGGTTTTGAAGGGCTGATAGGGTTTATTAATAATCTGTTGCCAATTAATGAAGTCATTGGACAAGCCTTGAGAAAATCTGTCTCAGTTTATCCAGAACTGGCCATACGGGAGCTGGTATGTACAAAGTAAATTTATGACAAATACATCGCTTCGTGAGCGATTTGGGATAGACCCCAAAAACAGCGCAACGGCGTCTCGTTTACTTAAAGAAGCTTTACTTGCAAAAGATATCCATTTGCAGGATAAAACAGCACCGCCGAAATTGCGTCGCTATGTACCAAAATGGACTTAATTTGTTTGACGGGTGTTTGACAAAGCCAGTTATTCAGTCAGATATTTGAACAAAAGTTCTTAAAAATCATATGGTTAGAAATAACAGTTTTGTTTGATGGGTATTTGATAGTGAGTGTGCTTACCGTTTCATTTCTAGAGTCTGATGATCAGGCACCTATTAAACAGCTCCAAAAGACTTTCATTCCGATTGCGCAATTAAGAGACATCTATACGGCTCGCTACTAAGCACTCGCAAGTCATCATATTGGACGGGTTGGTCTGGATTTTGTAAATTTTTCGAAACGTAGTTCAAAATTACTTTCGCAATCCCCATGCGACCTTCTATGATTCACCTCAAGAGCCACATTGGACATTGCGCATCCACTTTGAGCAAAGATAGGTATCGCGTTAAAGATATTTTTCTGGTGGAGTCGCTGCACAATATTTCCGTTTTTTTATACCATCACTGCGCCAATTCAAATGCCAAACGGTGCTGGGTGATGAGGATTTTCTCTGGCATGAACTTCTCCGGTAGGGCAATGTGTTTCCCTTCCAGCGCCAAGAATACGCTCTGCATCATGGGCTCGTCCCGCCTTCGTTTGATAGCGTCACCGACTAAAATTGTGAGGTCGTCTGTCAGACTAATCAGGTGCTGGTCAAAGGCGCGGTCATGCAGTGCCGATAGGCATAGGCCGTTGCCGGGGTTGAGGCGGTTTGCCTTGTCTTGGTTCCACGGCACGATGTGGCTGGCGATCAACAGGCGCGGCTCGGACATGCCGGACATGCAGCAGCGCCCCTTATAACTGCTCAGCACGGCGCGTCTAAAAAAGCCTTGCTTGATCCTTTGCGCTGTCATGACCTGCCTAGTCTCGCCAGTGAAATCGGTAGGCTGGTCGCCCTGTTCCGCTATTGGGTTTGCCGTGGAGCTTGGGCTAGGATTGGCATCCATCATAAGCCGCTGTTTGAGGTTTTCGCTCGCGCTGATCTGCGCCTCCCAATCCTGCTAAAATTCTGCCCACACTTCGCGGTCGAGATTGGATGCGGCGCTTAAGCCTTTGCGGCCAGTGCTGGTGATGGCGGGATCTAGGCTGGCGAAGTTAACCAGCTTCATCGCCACCGCAGACGGCGTGCGGCCAATGAGCTGCGCCAGTTCTATGATCTCTGGGTTACGGCTATGCAGGCGACCGAAAGGCAGTTGGCAGTACAAGTAGTAAGCCAATGTGAGTTGTTCTCTATTCCAGCGATTTGGCGTCATTAGTTTGGCAGATAAAATAGGGGTTTTGGTTAACAGAGGAATAATGCAAATTGCTATCAGGATATCTTCATATTATATAAATATCGACACTGCATGATCTTAAAAAGGCTCCTCCGCTTGAGCAATTTATCCCATGCGGTTTACAAAGATATGTTTAAGAAAACCTGCATGTAATATGCGTTAGCGGGGTAATGTTTGTTAGTTTTTGTAATATCGCCCAGACACAAATAATCTTATAGTGAATGACGATAGTGGAGGAAATCATCATGGTTAAAATTTTCAGTCGGACAATACATTCGAAGGTCAAGCGGACGGTCAAAGGCAAGGGTACGGACTATAAGTCAGATTAGTCAGTTCGTACTGAACACCTCTTGCTGGATTCAGCTATCCGGCAATTCAAAGACATACGATCAACGCCACAATTTCACCGTCTCTGACGATTCTCATTTTCACCACAAGCCATAACAATCTGGCATCTACAGCAAGCATTATTGATGTACATTTACCCACGACTTTTCTGTTTGTAAAACTCCACCTGAAAGGATTCTTGTATGCGTCATATTCTGCGTTATTCTTTTTTTCTGCTGGCTCTGGCGGGTGGTGAGGCGAGTGCAATTACTCAGTCGCTTGGGATTGTGCCGCCTAAGCAAGGTGGGTCTATTGCATATGACATGAATGCTGCTGGTCAGGTCGCGGCGGTGATTGAGGATGAGAAAGGTGGTCGGCATGCTGCTTTTTTTGATAAAGGACAGTTGATCAAGCTTGAATCGCCTGGTGGGACAGAGAGCGAGGCAAAGCGCATCAATGACAAAGGCCAGGTGGTTGGGTCATCCGACAAAAAAGACGGGACTTGGACTGCCTTTCTTTACAGTCGTGCCGACGGCATACAAGAATTAGGCACTCTGGGTGGCCCTAGCAGCCACGGTATGGCGTTAAACAATGCTGGTGCGGTCGTTGGCTTTGCTGATACGCCTAATGGCGACTGGCATGCTTTCTTGTACCAGCGCGGCGAGCCGCTCAAGGATCTGGGTACCTTAGGCGGTAAGGTCAGTGCTGCCAGCGCGATCAACAGCGTGGGCCAGGTAGTTGGCACAGCGATGACCGAAGATGGCTCGCGCCATGCTTTTTTGTACGATGCCGAGCGTGGCATGATCGATCTTGGCACTCTTGGTGGTCGCTTTAGTGTTGCGACTGCGATCAATGACAAGGGCGTTGTCGTCGGAACATCAGAGATGAAGGATCGCAGCTTGCATGCCTTTGTCTACGACGGCAAGCGCATGACAGACTTGGGTGCGATCATCGGTCGTGGCGATAGCTTCGCTACAGGTATCAACAATGCTGGTCACGTCGTCGGGGGTGTTGATATTATCAACGACCGTTTTGGCGACCATCGCATCTCCTTCGTTTGGCGGGACAATAAAATGCTGCTGCACCCCAGCGGTAAAGGCTTATACCTTACCAATGCTATCAACAACCAAGAGCAAGTCATCGGCGCGACCTATGATCGCGGTTTGAACGCGGCGACTATGCAATCCAACGCAGTGCCTTATGTTGATCTTGGCGGTACCAAGATTTTGAGTTTTAATTTTATCGTGTTGCTTCTCACTGGCACGATTGTGATTTTTCGGAAGCGCTTCAAAGGACTATTTTTCGGTGGTGTTTTTCGGGGTTCGTAATCAGTAATAGCGCTGGCTCAGTTGCTTGTTAAGTTATTTGCTGAGTTGTGCTCGTCAACTTGATTGCTTTAGAATGCTGGGCTTTGACCAGTCCTCTTGCTGTGCCAGATCAATTTAGCTTTTGATTCTGGCATTGCTCTTGATTCTCCCATGACCCAACCCCACTCAACTCACTTCCCTCACGCTGTATCCCGCCTGCGCTCCTCCCGACTGGAGCGTAGTACGCGCCCGTTTCTTGCTCGTGGCGGTCCGCATGGCGAGCGTTGCGCCGGATGTCGTCTGATCCTGAGCCATTGCCTGTGCGCCCTGCGTCCGGTGGTAGCTACGCGTGCCGGAGTCTGCCTGATCATGGCCGAGCACGAGACGCTGAAACCTAGCAACACAGGCTGGCTAATTGCCGATGTGGTGCCGGACACGATGGCGTTTGGCTGGGCCCGCACTACAGTAGATCCTGCGCTGCTGGCAGTGCTGGCTGATCCGCAATGGCAGCCGTATGTGGTGTTCCCCGGCGAGTTTATCGCACCGGAACGGGTGATCACGCAATTACCGGCAGAGCAACCTGACACCAAAGATGTAAGCGCGGCGAGCAAGCGTCCGCTGTTTATTCTGTTAGACGCGACCTGGCAAGAAGCTCGCAAGATTTTTAAAAAAAGCCCTTACCTGAATCATCTTCCGGTACTAAGTTTGATGCCTGAACAAGTATCGCGCTACCGCCTGCGCCGCGCCCAGCAAGAAGATCATTTGTGTACATGCGAGGTCGCAGCGTTGTGCCTGACTCTGGCTGGCGAGACCTTAGCCGCGCAGACCTTAGAAGCCTATCTGGATGTATTTACCGAACACTACCTGCGCGCCAAGCAGCAGCAAAAGCTGGACTGGGATGATGACTTGCACCAGCGCCTGCGTGACCTACATGATTTGCATGATTTGCGATTGCCAGCAAACAACACCTAGCTTGTGACTCCTGACAGGAAGCTTAGCAACAATCCAGCGCTATCTGCGATTAATCCTAAGTTCTACCATTGCCAAAAACGATTTAGCGATGTCTGCACAATTCATGCGTCAAAACTAATTGGGGCGACATCGGATCACTTCGATGTCGCCCCATTTTTAATAGTAATTTTGTATTTTTAAATCAGCTTTGCCATGCCATCAGCGCCAACCAGAACATCAGAATCAGCGATAAAACGCCTCAACTTTGCCCTTTACTTTAATCATTAACGGCTTGCCCTTGCGATCCACGGCTTTACCCGCCGCGACTTTTATCCAGCCTTCGCTGATGCAATATTCTTCAACATCGAGTCGTTCTTTGTCGTTGAGCTTGATACCGACTTCGTGCTCGAATACGGCGGCGATGTGGTAAGGGCTGCGGGGATCAACTGAGAGTCGATCGGGCAAATTTGGGGGTGTCGTAGTATCGTTCATAGGCTTGAATTATCCACTAGAACGCCGATCAGTACAATTGCTTGTTATTCGTCTTTGGCCTAGCTGTTACTTGCGCTGGATGCTACTTTTTCTAAACGTCACCGGGATTAATCAGTAAATTTAGGCTCACTCACTTTGCCCGACAGCGATATATTGGCGCGCTCTGTGTTGGTGGGCGAGCGTAAGTCAACAGAGAAGCGGCCGTAAAGTCCGGCATTAGCATCAATCGATGTAAAACCACTTGCAGAGACTATGCCAGCGTTCAGGCGGATATTTTGTAACTGGGTCTGGCTACCGTTATAGGTAAAATTACCACTTAACTCAGTAAAACTGGTACGGCCCAGAAGCTGAGTACTCTTTAACGCACTCATGATATTTATACCTGTTAATTCACCATTACCGACGTTAAAACTGCCGTCTATCCTTGGTGCAGAAAACAGCTTATTACTGGTCTTGGACTGCATCGTGTAGCGCCCTTTAGTTTTCATTTTTCCGCTACTAAATAAGCGCGGTGCAATACCGGGAAGACTGATCTCTATCGCGCTGAAATTACCAGAAAAAGTCCAGCGATCGCCCCATCGCAAGGTACCACTACCGCTTAGCACACCGTCGTATACACTGCCGCCAAATTCTTTGATCTCGGCTCGGTCTTGATCAATATTGCCCGCGCTATGGAATTTTTTCAGGTTGGCGTTGATGCCGAAAGGGAGTGTGAAATCATCGGCATTCATTTCAAATGTAGTCCTCGCACCATTTGGTGATAAGACGGCATGGAATTGTCGTTCTGAGGAATCTAAGGTGATCGAGTTCCAATGTCCGTTGGCATCAAAGTCAGCATAGCCTTCTAACAGAGCTAATGGCAAATTAGGCGAATTTAGTTTGAGGTCCTCAACATATACCGGACCAAATTGTGTATGGCTTTGTGCCCGTGAGTTAAACAAAATCCAGCCTGCAGCTTCCTCATCAAGTTGAGCGGAATTAATATCAATCCGTCCCATAGAAATTTTATCGTCGAATACGGTCGTGATATCGATAGCGACAGAAATTTCTGCAATTTGGATTTGTTGCCGGTCGCCAATCGTCACGCCTTCTGCTCGCCAGTGAGGGCGCGGTAGCAAAGCAAAATATAGCCCGTTGATTTTGGCCGGCTGCGCTATCACGCTAGTGATGGATTTTTCAAATATCGCTGCCTGCCGATCAAACGAAGTGAAATGAATAGCAGCAATCGCCACGATGGCACTGGCAAACACGATGAGACTGAGTTTTTCTAATAAGCTACCAAAAATTTTATTCACGACCAAATTAGCTGCTCGCGACAACATGACAGACCATTGGCTTGCGGTTGCTGCCTGGGATTCTGCACGTGCCTGTAATTTTAATTGCCTTGCGAGCTCACGCGCTTCTATCTGTGCGTGCATTTGTTTCAGTTCTTCTGCTTCGTGTTGTGCGGCTTCCTCAGCTTGCTGTTTTAAGAGCAGTTCTTTTTCTTGTCGGGCTATACGATCTTTTTCATCCTGATCATGATCGATTTCTTGTTGCTTCTTTAGCGCCTCGATACCGTTCAAAACGTCTTGATCTTTTTCTTTGCGTGCGCGCTCTTCTTCTTCGTACATTGAAGCAGTGCGTTGATGCACTTGCTGGCGGAGCTGCTCCCTTGCAATACCTTCTAGGCGATGACGCTCGGTTGCTTCGTTGATGGCACGCTCTTCTTCGGACTGACGGATCAGCGCCTCTTCTTCCGCTTGAGCGCGCTGCAATGCAACTGCACTTGCTTCCGCCTCTGCGTTGAGTTGGGCTTGTTTAGCTTGTTCTGCGAGACGGGATTGTTCTTCTTTTTTTAGTCGCTCTTGCTCTGCCTCCTTAGCCTTCTTAGCTTGCTTGGCTTCCTCGAGTGCTAACGCATCTTGCTGCGCCTTCACTTCCGCTTGGATTCGAGCTTGTTCTTCTGCGGCTAGTTTAGCCAGCCTTGCTTGTTCAGCAGCCTCCCGCTCTTGCTTCTCTTTGGCTTGCGCCTCAAGTTGGCGCTGCTTTTCCAGCGCAATGCGTTGCTCTTCCGCTTTAGCTAACTCTAATGCTCTTTGCTTGGCTTTAGCTTCCTCTTCAAGACGGGATTGTTCTTCTTTTTTTAGTCGCTCTTGCTCCGCTTCCTTAGCCTTCTTTACTTGCTTGGCTTCCTCAAGTGCTAACGCATCTTGCTGCGCCTTCACTTCCGCTTGGATTCGAGCTTGTTCTTCTGCGGCTAGCTTAGCCAGTCTTGCTTGTTCAGCAGCCTCTTGCTCTTGCTTCTCTCTGGCTTGCGCCTCAAGTTGGCGCTGCTTTTCCAGCGCAATACGTTGCTCTTCCGCTTTGGCTAACTCTAATGCTTCTCGCTGCGCTTTAGCTTGTTGTTCTTTGGCTTGTTGTTCTTTGGCTTGTTGTTCTTTGGCTTGTTGTTCTTTGGCTTGTTGCTCTTTGGCTTGTTGTTCTTGTTGGCGCTCTAGCGCTTCTTGCTTTGCCTTTGTTTCTGCCTTGATACGGGCTTGCTGTACTCTAAACTGTCGCTCTTCTTCCGCTTTTGTGCGCTGTAATGCCTCTTGTTTTGCTTTGGCCTCTGCCGCGATACGGCTTTGCTGTTCTTGCACTCTGGCTAGCTGTTCTGCTTTCGCAATTTCTGCCGCTTGAGCAATCTCATATTCGCGCTGCTGTTGCTCAGCTAACGCACGGGTGGCTTGGGTTGCAGCTTCCGCGGCAATATCTGCCTGGCGCTTCAAATTTGCCTGATGTTGAAGTCGCTCCTCTTTTTCTCTCGCTAAACGAGCAGCTTCCATCGCTGTTTGCTGGGCTTCTTGCGCAGCACGTTGTTCTGCTTCTTTTTCGGCTAATTCTTTTGCTTTTCTTCTGGCTTCGTCTTCTTGCGCTTTCTTTTCTAACTCCATGCGGGCGCGACCTTGTGCAACTTTGCGCTGTAATTCTTCTGCGACTTGCTTGGCATTGAGTTCGTTCTGGTGATGCTTATGTTCTTCCGCCCTAGCTAATTCTTCTGCTCTGGAAACCGCCTCTTTGCCTAGCTGTTCCTCGGCCCTGATTTTTTCTTGAAGTTGTTGGCGCGCCAGCTCTTCTGCATCATGTCTACTTTTCTCTTGTGCAACTTCTTCCGCTTGAATATACGATAACGCGTCAGTCGCCGCCTGCTTTTGCTGGTCGGTTAGCTGGATTTGTTGCGCTAGTTGAGCCTCGTGTCGAACCTGCGCTTGCGCGTCGCTTTGTTGTTTTAACTGCTGCTGTTTTTGCTGTAGTGCGTCCTGTTCCTGCGTTTCTTGCTGGGCTTTTAATTTAGCTTGCTGGGCTTCTTCTAATTTTTTTCGGGTCTTTTCTTTAGCCGCTTGTTTGACGCGGGCTTCTAGCTCCAGACGCTGTACATATTCTGCCAACGCTTGAATCTTGGGGTCAGCCTCGGTAATCGCTTTAGGGACGGTGATTGTGCTTACCGGCGGACTAGATTTAACAACAGGGTCTTCTTTTGGTGCCGTTGCGTCGGCAGCGTTTTGCGCCTCTACGGCGTTGTAAAAAGCGCTCATCGTGAGTTGAAGCAGCGACTCCTGAAAACTACCAATGGTAGAAAAATCAATATCGTCGGGTGTCGGTGTTTGTACCGTGTTGAGTTTCTTTACCTGACGAGGTGTATCAAAGATACGGATATAACTGTCTTTAAGTAATTGCTCCAGCGCTTTTTCTAGTTTTTTGTCTGCCAGATTACCCAAGTTGCTTTGAACAAGCTCGACCGGAGCGCTGCCATTAATCTCTTTAAGAACCGAACGAAGGCCTCGAGAAAGCTGCTTGGTTTTACCAATCGCCTCTGCCAGGCCTTTTGCTGTCTTGGTGTAAATGACTTGCTTGTCCATACTTCTTAGCGCAACTACTCCTTTTTTTCATATCGATGCAATCTTAAATTCTAACAAAAAGCCTTGGCTGATTATAAACACAAGCACAACGGATGCTGCTGTTTTTTATCTTAGGGCAGAGACGCGCCACATTTATGTATATTTTTATATACTCCCCCTTATTTTTTGTAAAACAACCCTATTGTCCAATGATTGTATGGACAACAAATATATACTTACTATGAGTATATTTATATTCATAGTCGAAGACGGTCGCTAAGTAGCTATGATTAATTGGTGTTTATAGACTCTGGCGCATGTTTAGCTCGCTCTTAGATCGCGCTGGCTAACAATGGTCAGGCTCACTCAGTGTCAAAAAATGATCCAGAATATGAAAGTGATCATCAAAGAAAACTTCTTCCATCGCAGCCAGTGCAGATATCGGCACCCACGCGGCAGCCGCTGCGTCGTCGGCTGCGTTGATGTCTGGCAGGTGGTCAATTTGCAGATCAAAGAAATGGGCATGCGTAATGGTTCTGCCACGTTGGCTGCGACCGGGATGGTCGAAGACTTTGACATCGACCAGCGCGTTTTCTAACGTAGAATCTAAGACGGCGAGATTGGTTTCTTCTGTCAGTTCACGGATCGCACCTTGCAGCAGGCGCTCATCCTGTTCCAGAAATCCACCTGGCAGCGCCCATAAGCCTTTACCCGGAAAACCACCACGTTGCACCAGCAAAATATGCTCCGCCGCTTTGACGATTGCGTCCACGGTTGAGAAGATCGGGGCATACGGTGCCGCATTCCAGGCGGCTTTGTATTTATTCAATTGCTGATGTTCTTTGACCAGATCAGCGAAGTGCGGGTAAATCACCCAGGCTTTGATATATTGTCGTATCGCCTTCGGTAAAAACTGATCAACGACATCGAGCGATACATTGATGTCTTCACTCTCAAATAGTACCCGGCGTATCAGCGTCGCATCCAGCGGTCCGTCCACTGCAATAGTTTGATCCGCCTCGATCAGTTGCCAGCGCGGAAAGCGATTGAGGTAATAGCTTGAAGCATCTTTAAAGTGCCCGATCAAAGCGACTTGCTTTGCCTCCGGCATCAGCGCATGCACTTTTTTCTGAACTGCATGCGCCCAGCGCACATCATCGTAATAATCACGCACCGCGACAAACCGAATACGCTCTTTATCCGCCTCCGACAAACAAGCGCAGATCATGCTAGCGCGCTCTTGCCAGGTAAAGGGATTTTTTGTGCTGCGCGCGTGGAAAGATGATCCGAGCGCAATCACAACCTGAGGTGCGGTGTCTAATGCCCGCTGTAAAAGTTGTGCGTGCCCGTGATGAAATGGCTGAAAGCGGCCAATCAGAACGGCGACATCAAAGTTGTTAGCTGGAGCTTTGTTGGTCATGCTAGTCCTATTGGTCAATTCAAATATTTAGCAGCGATTGGCATCTGGCGTCCGCTGCCAAAGGCTCGAGAACGGACGCGGATGATGGGTGGTGCCTGGCGACGTTTGTATTCATTGCGGGCGACCATGCCTAGTATCCGCTTCAAGCTACTTTCACCTTTCTCGGTACTCACTAATTGTTCGACAAAAGCGCTGGCCTTTGCAAATTCATAGTCGGGTAATCGCTTGCCTTCGATATGCCATTTCAGCATCTCATCGAGCTCGTCGTAAGGTGGCAGGCTATCTGTATCGAGTTGATCTGGTGCCAGCTCGGCAGAAGGCGGTTTAGTTAGTACATCCTCGGGAATAATCTCGCGCCCGGCATGTTGATTAATGTGGCGTGATAAGGCGTACACCTCAGTTTTATACAGATCGCCAATCAAGCCTAATCCACCGTTGGTGTCACCATACAGGGTGCAATAGCCGACCGAGATTTCGCTCTTATTGCCGGTGGTAAGTAGCAAGGCTCCGTAGGTGTTGGAGTATTCCATCAGGATAGTGCCGCGTATCCGTGCTTGTAGATTTTCTAATGGCAAACCTATTAGCGGTGCGGCAAATGCGGCGCTAAATCCCTGGCTATATTGTTTGACCAAATCCAAAATCGGATGCGTGAATAAAGTCACGTTTAAATTGTTGCACAACTTGACTGAATCAGCGATTGAGCCATCGCTGGAATATGCCGATGGCATCGTGATCGCGATCACATTCTCAGCACCTAAGGCTTCTGCGGCGAGTGCTAGTGTCAATGCAGAATCGATACCGCCTGAAGAGCCGACTACGACTTGAGTAAAGCCGCAGCGACGGGCGTAATCTTGCAGGCCGAGCACAATTTGCCTTCTGGTGAATTCGGTGGCGGACAATCCCTCGCTATCAGGTTTGGGCAATGCGCTGCCATCGACGGATAAAAACTGTCCTGCGTTAAATCCTATGAGATTAAAGTCTTCTTCAAAACGGGCTGCCTCATACGCAATACCCTGCGCAGGCGAGACCGCGAACGAGGCGCCGTCGAACACCAATTGGTCTTGTCCGCCAATCTGGTTGACATATAACAGCGGCAATTGGTGATGGTTGGATGCCTTGCTAAACATGGCATGACGTTGCCGCCGCTTACCTATGTCAGATGGGCTGGCGTTGATGCTGATAATCAAATCGGGCTGCGCTGCACTCAATGCGGTGAATGGATTGATCTGGTAATCCCGGCCTTCATCATTCCAACCGTCTTCACACACCATAAAGCCAATTTTTTGACCTGCCACTTTTAGCAAGCAGGCGCCTTCCGAGCCGGGCTCAAAGTGACGACGCTCGTCAAAAATGCCGTAAGTAGGTAACAGCTGTTTGTAATACTCAGCAACGATGACACCATCTTTGATCGCGAGTAAGGCGTTATGTAATGGCTTGCCTATGCCTGCATTGCACCTGGCCGTCCCGATCACAGTGACCATAGACGGTGATTGTTTTGAGGCAGCAAGAATGCTCGACAAAGCGACATCCAATTGCGATAAAAACCGGCTGTCTTCCAGCAAATCGCCGGGATAATAGCCGCAGATACATAACTCAGAAAATACCGCAATGTCCGCTTTAAGCGCGTTAGCTTTGGTCATCGACTGGATGATCGCGGCAGTGTTGCCAGCGAAGTCACCCACGGTGTAATTCAATTGTGCAATGGCGATGGATAACATGATTTTATATTCGCTACATCAAATGACGGGATGATTAAATACCTGACGCAAATAGGCCAAAAAGGTCTCGTCGGTACACAGAGTTTTTCCGGCGGAATCGGATAACTTCGCAACCGGTTGGCCGTTACAAGTTTTGAGCTTCATCACAATATTGAGCGCTTTGATGCCCGTATCGTTGGTGAGATTGGTGCCGATGCCAAAGCCTGTCATGGTGCGGTCGGCGAAGTGCCGATACAAGGAAAAAGCTTTGTCGAAATCTAGTCCGTCAGAAAATACCAGGCGCTTGGTATGCGCATCCACCCGCAGCTTGGCGTAATGTGCAAGTGCTTTTTCACCCCAGACAACCGGGTCGCCAGAATCGTGTCGCAAGCCATCAAACAGCTTGGCGAAGTACAGATCAAAATCCGCCAAAAACGCATCCATGCCCACAACATCGGTGAGTGCCGTACCAAGATCACCGCGATATTCTTGCACCCAATCTTCTAAGGCTGCTTTCTGGAAATCACGCAGGCGTACGCCAAAGGATTGATACGATTGTAGGTACTCATGCGCCATTGTGCCTATCGGAACTAGCTTATGTTTTTTTGCAAGATACACATTAGAGGTACCTTTAAAATAGTCAGGTAATTCACGCTTCAGCGTAGCGACGACTTCATCATGCCATTCACCAGAAAAACGGCGGCGCAATCCAAAATCAAAAAATTCAAACGGATTTTCTCGTGTCGCTTCCTGAGCAAATGTTCTGACTAAAGCGATTTTTTTAGCCAAACGATCACGGCCTTCTTGCAAGCTGGTTTCTGTTTGCAAACGGCGGAAATACAATTCATTGACGATATGCAGTACATAGATTTCAAAGCCCATCACATGCACTTGAGGACCGGTTGCGACGATCTCTAAGGTGTCACCATTGGCCGTGACTTTGATGAATTTTCTTTGAAAGTGAAATACCGTCAAAAAGTCAGTGAAATCACTTTTGATAAAGCGCAGTGAGCGCAAATAATCTAACTCGTCTTCTGCAAAATGCAGCGCGCATAGATGATCTAGTTCTCTGTCTACATCAGCCTTTAATTCAGATAAAGGATAGGCTGGAGTATTGCGGCAAACAAAAGCGTACTCCGTCTGCGCATTGGGGTGGCTATGCAACAAAGACTGCCACATCGTAAATTTATATAAATCGGTTTCTAACAAACTGGTGACGATGGGCTTCATATTCTTCTTCTCTGGTCTCATTTTTATTGTGTTGATCTGCCTTAGCGACTTTGATTAGCAATCAGCTCGGCTAACACATCGCTCGATTTTGCAATCTGTACACCGCGCGTTGCCATGTCGTGGATAAAGGCGTCATATTGTGCGGTAAAGCCTGTTACCGGACTCATGCAGTCGGTCAATAAAACTAATTTGGATAGATCTTCGGGTTTCATATTTTCTACAATATGCTCGGTAGTCGCCCTGACGCAATGGCTGCCCGCCTCGCCAGTAATATACACACGGTCGGCGCTGGCTAAGCTGCCAATAAACTCACGATTTAACTGGGTATCTGGATCAGCGGCATCCGGCACTTCTGCCATCACGGCGGAGTAATGCTCCGTCCATGGATTAGATCCTTTGTTAAGTTTGCTCACCACGCCGTTAGTAGCGTCTTCCCAAAAATTGTAGGCAGCCCGGATATCGCTGTGCACATTTTGCCCCCAAGACCCGATCTCGCAATGTACCGGCCAGATCATCAGCTGATAGCGTCCTGCCACTTCCAGTGCCTCTATGTAGGCCAGCGCTCTTGGCATTGCACTTGGATTGCGTGGTAGATATTTTCCGGCACGAACATCGGCGGATGAAATTTGCGTAAACGGTGTAACCGGCTTACCCGCAGCATCAAACCAAAAAGTCGGATGAGCGATGTCGTAGCGGTGGTGAGAATCCAGCGTAATGCTAATCGCAGTCAATCCCTTGCCAGCGAGCTGAATCAATTCACTGACACGCAACATATCCGCATGCGCGCCCGGCACTGGCAGTGCTGGCTGCACCAATTGTCCGTCTTGCGGATTGCTTGTCAGGTAGTTTTCTGGCAAATCACAAAAATCGTTTTGTGGGTCAATGATGAGGAGATGCAACTGGCTTTTCATGACGTCTTTCCTTTTTTTAATCAGGTGATTCTATTCTAGGATAGATAAAACCATTTTGCAACTAAGTAAGAATTTATTTCTAAATTCTTCTTTTCTAAATATAAAATTCTACCAAGCACATCAATTAAATTAGTTGCAAAATGTATCTAAGAAGAATAAATTAGCTGTATTTGATCTCAACACCGATAGCAAAGACTCCGATGGAACAAATTATTTGTACCGTTGATATCGTTTTATTGACACTGCAAGACGACGGATTAAAAGTCGCCTTATTAAAACGCGATGCCGATCCGTTTAAAAACGCGCTGGCGCTCCCTGGTGGCTATATTCATCAGCAAACCGATAGCGATGCACGCGATGCCGCACTACGCGTTTTAAAAACCAAGACCGGTATTGAGGCGCCGTATTTAGAGCAGTTAGCAACGTTCTCCGGCAATGCACGCGACCCCAGAGGCTGGTCTGTGTCCGTCAGCTATTACGCGCTGGTATCGTCCGACATCATCCAAAGCGCCGGACACCCCAACGTGCAATTAGTCAGCGTTGATCGCCAGACTACTCTACCGTTTGATCATAAAGCAATTGTAGACACCGCCGTCGCCCGCGTACGTAGTAAAAGCCAATACTCATCACTGCCATGCTATTTAGCGGGCGACCTGTTCACCCTGCCTCAACTGCAACGCGTATATGAGGCACTGATGGGAGAAACAATGAACAAAGTCAGCTTCCGCAGAAAAATCACAGAAATGGATATGCTAGAAGAGGTCGCAGGGAAATTTGAAGCAGCAGGCGCGCATCGGCCTGCGCAGGTCTATCGATTGAAGCGAGCTTACCGACAGCAATTGCAGTTGATTGACCGGGGGCTGTGAGGGTAATCGTAAGTCCGTCGATGTGGGACTTATTGGCTTTGATATTGGATTTAAACTCGACGATTATTAACAGAAATTTTTACAGATTGTTTCAATTAAAATACACGATAATCAATATACTCCCCATCTTTTTTTTAGAAATTGCCTTATTGTCCAAATATAACCTGGATAATTAAATTATACCCACTAGGAGTATTAATATTTAACTACTAGGGCCAACAAAAAGAAAACGGCACTATCTCTTGATAATGCCGTTTCCAATTCTCTACTACAAACTCTGCTTCTAACCCACTCTAACGATTTCTGACCTGATCAACAGAACCTATTCAGGCAAGGGGGAGCTCGCATAGGTTATCGACTTAAGATATGGTTAGAGGTCGCTCAGAATCTGTGTTAGCCCTGGCTTAGCCTTGGGATACTTGCAGCTGGTTTTGGATGTCTTTCACACCCTCAATGCTGGCGACCATCTTCAGTACGCGATCACTCGCTGCAACGCTTGGTACTGCGCCTGTCAGGATCACCACACCTTGCTTGGTGGTGACGTTGATTTTCAATGCGGATACTTCTTTATCGGCTACCAGAGCGCTTTTTACTTTAGCGGTGATCATGGAATCATCAACGGCAACGCCCGCTTTTTCTGTCATGGTTGGCTTGGCAGCTTGGGCTACTACGGTATCAGCGGCGAAAGAGGATGCTGCAGTCATAGACAATACGGAAGCAGCGATGAGGGAAGTGATAAATGAACGATTTTGCATGATAAATCCTTTTTAATGAGGTTTAAAGGCAACGTCTCACATGTTTGTGGCGCTACTGACTGGTGTATTGCACATGCTGTGCCAGCTATTAAAAACCTACATTAATTCAATCACTTAGATAATTTTTTGCCTGTAAGCCGAATGAAAATACTGGTTTTTTACCGTAAATGTGTCGGGATATAGCGACAGGCAAAAGAAGCAATTTCGTAAGTAGTTGATTTTAAAAGATTTAATCCTGTCGCTCATCAGCGACAGGATCGCCGTCTGCCCTGAACAGGCTGGGTGTCAGCTCGTGTTTTTGTAGCAATCGATAGAATTCGGTACGGTTGCGATCCGCCAGTCTGGCGGCATCGGACACGTTGCCGTCAGTCAGTTTGAGTAACTGGATCAGGTAATCGCGCTCAAATTTTTGTTTGGCATCGGTGTAGCTGAGCGCCTCTAGCGACGGTACGCGCAAAGCCCTTTGTACCAAGGTCAGGGGGATCAGCGGTGCCGTGGCTAAGGCGCACACCTGCTCGACCACGTTATGCAATTGCCGCACGTTGCCAGGCCACGGTGCGGACATCAGCGCTGCCAGCGCGTCGGGGGCGAAACCGTTGATCTTCTTGTCGTATTTGTCAGCCAGCGCCTGACGGAAGTGGTTAGCGAGCAGAGCGATATCTTCACGCCGTTCTGCCAGTGACGGCAACGCTAGCGTGACGACGTTAAGACGGTAGTACAAATCCTCACGGAACTGACCTTCTTTCATAGCGACATCAAGATCGCGATGAGTGGCGGACAAGACCCGTACATCTACCGGAATCGCCTGATCAGAACCAACCTGGCGGACGGTACGCTCTTGCAGCACGCGCAGCAGTTTGACTTGCAACAACAGCGGCATATCGCCGATCTCATCCAAAAATAAAGTACCGCCATGCGCTGCCTGGAATAAACCATTGCGATTGGCGACCGCGCCAGTGAAGGAGCCTTTGACATGGCCGAACAATTCTGACTCCAGCAATTGTTCAGGAATGGCGCCGCAATTGACTGCGATAAAAGGCGCTTTGGCGCGGTTGCTGGCGCGGTGGATAGCGCGGGCTAATAATTCTTTACCGGTACCGCTCTCGCCTTGGATTAATACGCTGGCATCGGTGCTGGCGACCAGCTTGGCTTCTGCCAGCAGTTCTGCCATGCGCTGGCTGCGGCTGATGAGTTCTTCACGCCACGCCTCGTCTTTGCTGGCGGGGTCGGCACTGGGGCCACTAAGGCTCAAGGCGTGGGCGATTTTTTCTAGCAAGACATTGCCATCAAAAGGCTTAGTCAGGTAGGCATAGGCACCACGCGCTGTGGCTTCTACTGCATCAGGAATCGTACCGTGGGCAGTCAACAAAATGACCGGTAAGGCGGCGTACTGGCTGCGGATCGCGTCGAACAACGCCATGCCGTCGCGCCCCGGCAAACGGACATCGGTGATGACCAGCGATGGCAACTCTATCGATAATCTGGCGAGTGCAGCCTCTGCGCTGCTGACCGCGGTCACGCGATAACCTGCGGCGGTTAGGCGCATGAAAATCAAGGTTAACAAATCGGGGTCATCGTCGACCAATAGTAATTGCGCTTGTTCAGTTTTTGGCTTGATCATGATGGATGTTTTTTTGACGTTGATCGTGTGCGTAAATGCGCTTCACTATTGCTACACGACCGTTCTACTGCTTATTATCACTAGTAGCAGGAGCAACTACGGCGCTCCTTGGTCGGGTCGGTAACTGGCGCTCTATGGCTTTTAAATCTTCTAGCTTTTGACTAAGCTGATCGGCGCGGCGCTGGCTTTCTTTTAGCTGTTGCGTTTGCTTATCAAGCGCCTCATCCAAGCGTCGCCATTCTGCGTAATTGGTGGATAAAAAATACGCTAGCGGCTTAATATGTTCTGCATCGGCATCAGTCGATTTCACTACGCCGTCTAACAAGGCTTGCGCGCGCATCAGATCGCCGCTGCCACGGATAAATCCCAGCAGTATCGCGCGCTGCACATCATGGCGTGCCTTTTTTTCTATGCCTTTTTCTAAACCATTCAGGTCTGCCAGCATCTTGGGTAATTCGGTCGATGGCAATAAGCGTGCTCGCTGAAAGTAGGCTAAAAGATCCTCGTTATCACTAGCAATCACCGCTTGCGGCGGCACCACGACGGCCACCGGTATCGCTGATGCCTGGTTAGGGTCGGGCTGTTGCGGTGCAATTTTGCAGGCACTGAGTAATGTGCCTAATACTGTGCTTAGTAGCGCGCAAAGAAGCACACTGTGTAAGCCGGTACCACTTAAAAAATTTAACTTAGCTCTAGCGTTCATAAGGTAATTCAATCCGAAAATGTGCACCTGAAACTGTAGGGTGCAGTTGTATTTTTCCACCGTGGGCAGCGATATATTCGCTCACGATAGAGAGGCCAATGCCGTTGCCGCTGCGGGCACCGGCGGGCTGGCGGGCGCCTTGATAAAACGGCTCGAAGATACGCGCCGCATCATCCGCCGCCACGCCAGATCCCTGATCAATACAGTCGATACTGACATAGCCATCGGCTTGGGTAAGGATGAAGTCAATCACGCTGTCAGGACTAAAGCGCACTGCATTAGACAGCAGATTGGCGAGCACGACACCGAGTTTTTCTGCATCTGCGCTGATGGTCGGCGGGCGACTTGGCGTATTACTGAGCAACTGGCGCAAGTCCGTTTGCCGTTCAGCAGCTAATTGTGTTTTCAGTTCAACAGTCAAACCGCGCGCCTGCCATTGCAAACGCTGACCGTCAATGACGGTGCTAAGCAACTGCATCAGATCTACCGGAGTTTTATGTAAATGTTGCGCATCAAAAGCGGCGGCATTATAGCGCAGCAAATCTTCGATCTGGGTTTGTAAAGAAGCCGTGTTCTGACGCAATATACGGGCGATCTCGCGCTGATTATCGCTCAGCGTACCTGCTACGCCGTCCTCCAATAAAGCGACTCCTTCGCGCAACGCCGCCAGCGGGGTTTTTAACTCATGCGAGATGTGGCGTAAGAAGCGGGCTTTGTCGGCCTCCAGATCAGCCAGACGACGACGCAGCCAATCCAGTTGCTTACCTAAGCGGCGCAAATCGGCAGGCCCGCTTACGGCGATTTCCTGATCAAATTTGTTTTCTCCCAAACGACCAATTACTAACTCGATTTGCGCCAAGGGGCGCGCAAGCCAGAGACCAAAAGTCAGCGCTAACACAATCGCCATGATCATCGCGCCCGACACTAAGGCTGTCAGCAAACGCCGTTGACGCTCCAACTCCATCAAGGATTGGTCGTTGCGGCGTTCAATCTCACGCTTGCTGGCGAGCACTATCTGATCATTGATTTCAGGCAAACGCACAAAGCTTTGATACAAGGCTTGTTGATTTTTATGGAGCGTCGCCTTGTTCGTCACTCGACCTTCTTGTAACACTTTTCTAGCAATATCGGTCTGCGTATTCCAGTCCTCTAATTGTTTTGGCGGGAGGTCAGGAATTGCTTGCGCTAACACTTGCAAGGATGCTTTTGCCTCTTGCACCGCGTCATCGTAAATATCACGAAATGCCACGTCATCCAATACCAAATATTGACGTGCGCTACGCTCCATCGCCACCGTGCGCTCGGTCAAACGTTGGGACTCTTCGGTTAAATTAACCGCCTGATGCGCAACTGCACGGCTTTGCTTGGTCAGTCGCTCCAGCGTCAACAACGCATGCACCGAGGTACCGCTAAGCAAGATTGCGATAAAAAGAAAGCCAGCAAGTAGCAGTTGGCGGAAAGAAAGTTTAGCAAGCATAGTAATCTACGAATTTCTGTACACTCTTTTTAACTAAATGGATCGTCAGTCTATAGCAGGTTCGTTAGACTGATCAAAAACTACGCGATTGTTAAAATAATTTTGCGTAGCAATTTAAGATGTACAAAGCTTTAACGATATTTTTTATAAACTTTTCTAAACAACGGATCCGTTGGTATTAAGAATGAAACGACTCTTCAGGCATCAGCTCAGGCACCAATACCCGGCCTTATTATTTTTGCTGTCATTACTGTTATTACTCGCGCTGTTATCTGGTTCGTCTTCTGCGAGGGCGGTGAGCAGATCACAAACTGTATCTCAAACTGTATCTCAAACTACTGCTCAAACCACGACTCAAACCTTTCCAGTCAAACTCAATAATCATGACCGTCTGTTGTTAGAGCAAATAGTTTGTGGACAAAAGTTTGGCGTCGCGGTGGCAGAGATTGACGCGCAAGCCTTTGACGCCAATGCCCGTCAGGCGAATTTTGCTGATGTTAAATGTCGTCCGCATGCGCAATTAAATGGCAAACCCATGTACTACGTGGCGCAATGTGCGCGGGAAAATACCCAATGGAGTTGCGGTCGTGCCGAGCTAGAAACCATAGTCACCCTCAATAATCGAAACCCGATTCGTGAGTTAATTATTCGCCCGGGCACGGTAGCACCAAAAGTCGCTTATGAGGCGATACAAAAAATTAGTACCTATGGTTATTTTCAAGCAAAGTCACTGGACGCAGCATTGCAATCTACCTGCACAATCGGGATGGGCGACACACCCGATTTGATAGAAATTTCCTGCAAACACTGGTCAATTACCGTGTCTTTTTTGTGCCCTCAAATATCGGCAACCTCATCATGCCCACGCGTGATTTATATGAGTGAACACCCTTGACGCCGGCACATAGTATTGAGGTATTTTTGATTGGGCGATTACTTAACAGGCTGCCATAAACTAGAAGAATCAAGCGGGGTATTTTTTGGTAGCAGCGGATTTTCTAAACGGATAACGCGACGATTTTTCAGATTCAGTTTTTCAATTGCTGCCTGGTGATATTTATTAAAAATCGCTTCAAAACTGCCGTCTTTTTGCATAATATGTAAACCGATTTCGACCCGTTCTCTTATCGCTTTATCGTTGTGGTTAAAATAAAAGTAATAGGGAAATGGGTAGTAAATCAAGAGGTTTTTTTCGATGGCAAGATTAGGATTGTCTTTGATGTTGTTGTCGTATTCTGAAAGAATCTCTCCGGCACCGCGTGGGAAAAACTCAAAGCGATTTGCGCTCAGCATTTTAAATAATTGACTATATTGCGCCTGTACCACCTGAATGCCGTGTGATTGATATATTGCGTTATCTGTCCAGCCTACGCCTTGACCAAAACTGATTTTTTTTAGGTCGTCCAGTGTTTTGATCTGATCGATTTTAGATTGATTATCTTTGTGAATCAGCGCAACGCGGTAGCCCATTAAACCTTTTCTGAGCGGAACATGAATCGCAGACAAACGTTGTTCTAACTCTTCAGACGCGGGATTCCAGATCACATTGATATTGTGACTGGCTTGTTCTAACTCTTGCAAAAAACGCTTTTTGGGCATGGTCGCTGCGCTGGGCTTGCATTCATAGTCACCAAACTGGGCTTTAGTTTTTTCAAGCGAAACGCAGAGCATTTCAATGACATCGTTGTAACGGGTATCGTTTTGAATTTCACCTAAAGGATAGATCACCCGGGTGACCGCAGCCGAGGCAGAGGGTGCTAGCAGGCACACGCAAAGCAGCAAACTGATTGGCAAAAATTTGTGAAGCGCGGTCATTTCAATCACTGATCCAGAGGTCTTATTTCAATGGTTATTCGTCAGAGTGTGAAAACTAAATTCTGCAGAGAATCATACTAAGCTATTGGCTAAAATCTTACTTTATTCAAACTAATTTGACTTTATTTGACCTTATTTGAACTTATACAAAACAATTTTTTAAAGCAATATAGAAAATATTTTCTCGTATTTTAGTCGTGGCTAAATAGTTCGTTTTAAATATACTCCCTTATTATTTTTATAAAAACGCCTTACTGCTCAATTAATACATGGACAAGCTATATATACCCACCACTAGTATATATATTTTAATCAAGAGAAAGTCTTTACAAACACATTAAAAATCATGCTTTATGCCAAAGGCAATCGCCTGCGGGTGTTGTCCTAATCTTGCTGATGCGCTAACTGCAGCGGCACCACCAAGCTCATATCCGGCATGTGAGCCGTTCCGCAAAATTGCGTACTGAGACCACAGTTGCGACCGCTTGGATAAGTCATAACGGTAGCCAACAATCATTAAATCAGATTGAGTGCCAGCACCGGTAAAGATGCCGGAAAAAACCGGAGTTTGATCCCCTTTTCCCTCGCCGCCGCGATACCAGGCTAGCTCAAAGGTATGACTATGTTGAAAAAATCTTCCTCGCACACCAATACCGTTTTGCTGTAACGGGTGACTACCGATATTGTCGTACTTGATGTGCTGGAGATAAGTGCTGAGATTGATTTGCGAAGTCAGATTAAAGCCCAGCGCAAACAATACAATGCTGTCGTCCAGGTTGATGTCTCTGACGTTGTGGTGCAAGTTATAGGCAAGTGCCGCGACTAACTGACCGGAATTGAATTGTAGTTTGCTCGACCATGCGGTGCTATGGCAGTTGAGATTCTGCGCCGGTTCACCAAGCGCCAGATGCGTGGCAAAGCTAAAGCCATGCATATTAGGCGAATCATAGCGAGCCGAATTGCCGTAGCGATTATCAAATGCAAAGGTGTTTGCATTACCCTGCGTTGCAGAAGTTTGTATGCAAGGCGAACTGCCATCTGCGCTGGCGCCGGTAAAACTATTGTTGTAGCCGTTTGCCCAAAATCCGTTGAGATTGTCGTTACTGGCATTGCTGAGATAACCTGGACCGACAATCCCGTGCAAATCGTCTAAGGGGGTCAACATAAAACCAAAACGGATTTTGCCGTAAGGCGAGCCAAGGCCAATACTGGCCTCGCGCGAAATAACACCTCCACTACCGGTATCGGGATTAAATCCGCCTTCCAACACAAATAGCGCGTTGAGATCGTCACCCAGTGCCTCGCTGCCTTTAAAACCGAAGCGACTGCTAAAGCTGCTCTCTTTTGTTACGGACCTACGACCATCACTGTATGCCGAATAGTTGACAACACCGACCACCAGGCGCCCATACACAAGCACGTTAGTTTGCGCCTGCACGGGCAGAGTGTGGCAAACAGCAGAGACGGCGATGCATGCGAAAACATGTTTCAGATTCATGATGACCCCGAGGTGTACAGCATGATTAATGTGAGGGACGGAATCGTCTGATCGTTATCGTATTAAATAGTCAGGAATAACGTCCACGCAGTAGCTCTTGATTATTGCTCATGGACGATGGGGTGATGAGGACAATTTACCGACAGCGATTGAAGTGTATGAACTGGGCAACATAGTTTGAGCGCTGCCTTGGGTTCTGCAAACGTAGAGCGCAAAAAAATCGGCGCTCATCACGCCGATTTTTTAACATTGTCAGCTATCTCAATGCGATAGCTGACTGTTGCGAATTACTTCGCTGGAGCTACTGGTGCAGACGCTGCTGGTGTTTCTGTTGCAGATGCTGCTTTTTTGTGGTGATGCTTCTTCATCTTTTTCTCAGCAGCTGGTGCTGATGCAGCAGGAGCTGCTGCTGGAGCTGCACTTGCTGCTGGTGCCGCAGTTGCTGGCGCTGCTGGCTTAGCTGCTGGTGCTGGTGTTTGTGCGAACGCTGTACCCATGGCGAAGGTAGTAGCAACGAGAGCGGCGATTAGCTTGTTCATGATAGATCCTGTTCTTGAGTTTGGTTGGTTTGTTTTCCGTAGTTAGTCTACGTATGTCTAGAACGCGATGGAATCGATTTGTGTTGACAAGGAATGTGTTGCTAAATGTTACAGCGGATATTTATCGCTCTTTTATCGATCTTTTATCGATCTTTTATCGATCTTGTCACGGCTCTCTTATGCTGACGATTCGCTATCTATCCGCTCAGGTCTTAGACTGCATCAGTACTTTGATCTGTCTGTGTAAATCGATCTGATTTATCTTACTATTGCGATGAAACTAGGTTTTTACCGGCAAGTGCTTTCTGTTAGATTTAATAATAATTGAAATGAATAGGAGAAAATAAAATGACAATTGCAAATTGGTGCGTACTCGTGGCCTGTGCTTTACCAGTAATTACTGTGGGTTTAGCAAAAAGTAGCTCTGCCAAATTAGCGCGTCATGCTGGCAGGTACAACAACGACAATCCACGCGAGTGGGCAAAAAATTTAACTGGCTGGCAGCAGCGTGCTAATGCCGCGCAGAGTAATAGTTTTGAAGCCTTGCCTTTATTTATTGCAGCGGTTGTAATGGCACAGCAAGCGCATGCGGATCAAGGACGTATTGATAGTCTGGCGGTCGTTTTTATTGCTTTACGTTTGTTGTATACCGGAGCCTATCTGATGAATTTTTCTACTCTACGCACCTTGATCTGGACTGGTGGAGTCGCTACTTGTGTTGGCATTTTTTTGATGGCATAACTGTCTGCTGGTGATGCTGTAGTGCGCTACTTTGTACCTATATCAGTATCTACTAATCCACTAAAACCACATCATGAACACAATAAAAAATACCGCTGTTCTCTTTGTCTGCATGGGCAATATTTGTCGCTCACCGACGGCGGAAGGCGTATTCCGCAGCAAGATAGAAGCGGCCGGTTTGGCCGACGCGTTCTTGATCGATTCTGCCGGCACGCATGCCTACCACGTGGGCGAGCCCCCGGATCTGCGGTCGCAAGAATTTGCGGCAAAACGTGGCATCAATTTATCCCAGCAGCGAGCGCGCAAAGTAGCGCTTGGAGATTTTGCCCAATTTGATTTAATTCTGGCGATGGACAAAGCTAACCTGGCCTTGTTAGAAGCTGCTTGTCCAATCGAGTATCGTCACAAGCTAGGTCTGATGATGCAATATGCAACGCAGAGTAAAGCCGACGAAGTACCTGACCCGTATTACGGTGGCGGACGTGGTTTTGATGTAGTGCTTGATTATATTGAAGATGCGTCGGATGGTTTGCTTAGTACGCTACAACAAAATTACGAAGCGTCCAGATAAGTATTTTGCTGAACGCACCGTTAAGTTTATTGTGACGGTACCGGCTCGTTTAGATATTCGATATTCAAACATACGACATTAAAGCAACTACGTAAAAGTCCTTAGTGCCACGTCACACAATCGTCACATTTGACTCCTATGATAAAGTCATAAAAAAAGGAATTTAACCAAAGGAGAACAATAATAATGTTAGAAAATATCAGAGATCAGATCAACACCTTACGGTCGCAACATATCATTCGCCGGTCGAAATATCAAAAAGCCCTCAGCGATATCCCCGATAATTTATTCGGATTTTGGCAAACCATGGCAAGCAGAGAATTCCCCGGCATCCCTCGTGATGCCGTTTTTTTTATGCGGGCGGCAGAAGGCTTGATGATGTTTTTCGATTGCGTTAAACACAGCGAGCAAGCTTGTGCGTTGCCATCGAAAGCGGCGGACTCGGTCTGGCATGCGTGGAGCGCGCTGTCGCAAGCGGGATTGGGGATGTTCTGCCGTAAGCATTTTGGCAGAGACATCCCGCACATCGAAGCTGGCGAAATGGGCGAGTCTATCGACAAAGCGCTGGCCACCACACTAGTGCAGGCGCGGCGGTCTGAGGGACTGGCGTTGGCCAGCACCAGTGTGCCAGCGTTGTTTGCGCTGGATAGAAAATTGAAAATGCCAGGTGGTTATGCTTACCAGGCAGCCGCGGGCAAGTTTGGTTATCGCCATCTAAATAGCGATGGTAGCGCTGAGGGAAAAATGATTTTCCCTGCCAGCCTGGATGTAATGGAATTGATGACGGCCGGCTTTATCAGCGCGGCGATGTATGAAGTCTATCGGCGTCAAGCAGAAGCCGCCGCCAGAGCGAGTGCCGTTAGCTCATCCTCTGACGGCGGTAATGTGTTTGATGTCGGAAGTTCTTGCGATAGCGGCAGTTCTGGGGATAGTGGTAGCAGTTGCGGTAGTAGCTGTGGCAGTAGTTGCAGTAGTAGCTAATCTTTAGGTAGATTCGCTGTCGAATATTGGATTTAGGATGTCCAATCATTCTGCGGCTTCTGGCGAGATATTGGCCTGTAAGCCTCAATATCATTGGACGTGCTAAATCGGAGCCTCTAAAAACGTTTTAATCGAGATGCAACGCTAGGCAGATTTGCAACCTTGACGCGGTGCGCCCGAGTATGGGGGTTTTAGGAGTTCCCAATTACTACGTTACTTCTTCAGCAACCTCAGCAGGCAATGCCCGCTATCAAGCTCATCTATCAGTAAGCTTTTTTATTCAAATCTGGCAATGCTTGCAAAAAAGCTATCTAAATCTTTGTTGTCATTTATTTAAATAATTTGCATTGTCATTTTTATCACCTAATGTGAAGTTCTCCAACGCGCACTTGTGCAAGTTGGTGAGTTTTTTCAAAATTTTTCAAAACTTTTTGATACTTTTCATTAGGAGATTGTAATGGCAAATGACACATCGAACCAAAAACTACGTGGTTCGGAAAAACTATTAAGTGCGTGGAAAAACCGTAGCTTGACCGAGGAATCGGTACGCGAAATTGCAAAAAATATGGATCAGTCACCCGCCCATGTGATCGGTGCAAAAGTAGTCGGCGGCAACAACGCAACTGGCGTGCAATTATCGCTGGCCTATTACGGCGATGATGTTCCAACTTGCGGTAACGATATTTTGCTCTGGCTGAAATGGCATCGCGTGCATGGCGGTGACGTACATCCACCAAAAATCATTATTGACGGTATTCCCTTCCCCGACGTATTGCGTATGCAGCTGGACTTTGGCGACGTTACTGGCAAGCTGACCGATGTGCAACATCTGGGTAATCTTGCCGGACAACTCAATCGCATGGGTAATATTGGTGGCTGATCTGTCCAACACTGATACGCTCTCTGGCATCAGCAGCCCGACCGGCGTTGCACCTGTTTTGCAGTTGCATCCGACCCGGCGCTGCAACCTGGCATGCGCGCATTGCTACACGTCGTCATCCCCCCAAGTAAGCGAGCAATTGGGGCTGGAGATGTTGACGGCGTGTATGCAAGATGCGGCATTGCTAGGGTATCAGCAGCTTGCTGTGTCCGGTGGCGAACCCTTGTTGTATCCCGAACTACCCAGCTTGTTAAGCCGGGCACGTGAGCTTGGCATGCTAACCAGCATCACCACCAACGGTATGCTCGCGACATCGCAGCGATGGGCAAAAATTTGTCACCTGCTAGACGTGGTGGCGGTATCGATTGATGGCACACCGCAAGAGCATGACCTCATGCGCGGACGGCAAGGCGCTTATGCAAAAACGCTGGCCAACCTGTCGGTGATACGGGACTCTGGCGTGGGCTTTGGATTTATTTTTACGCTGACACAACACAATGTTGATAGCCTGGAATTTGTCGTCAAACTCGCAGCGCAACAAGGCGCACGTAGCGTGCAGGTGCATCCGCTGACGCTGTATGGCCGCGCTGCAGACACCCTGCCCGATGCCCGCCCCGATACGTTGGAATTATTAGTCGCCATCGCAGAAGCGACTCGCTTGGGCGAACAGTTAGGCGTCGCTGTGCATGTCGATGCGATCAGTCTGCAACAGCTGCACCATTATCGCCATCACCTGGTACCGGCGCTGCCGGTCAGGCAAGTGACAGAGGTAGCGCCAATCCTGATTGTGCAGGCAGATGGTGCCGTCGTGCCACTGACGCATGATGTTAATCAGGCGCTGTGGTTAGGGTCTTTGTACGACGCTCCCTTAGGTACATTAGCGCAAGCATGGATGCTCAGTGGCAAAGCCAACAAACTGGTCGATGCCTGCGAACAGACATGGCATCATTTGGAAGACCGTCATCAGGTAGGCCGCATGGTTGCAATGAATTCGATGCCTGGATCAGACAAAGGCAATGAGGTCACGTCTGCCGCGGTGTATTGGTATGACGAAGTCGCAGCGATCAGCCGCCAGCATACCTTTGTGCGACCTGTCCATCAGTTACATGTAGTGAACTTCTAAACACTTACACCGATTGTGCAAGGCTATCGCTTTGCTAATCTGGCCAGTGGCAACTGAACACATTAGCTCAAAACATTAGCTTAAGATTTTCTCTAATTCTTCAAACTGCAGCGCACCAGCCAGCAAGATTTCTTGCCTGTCCTCAACCGGAAAAGGACTTAAGCGTCCCGTGCGAACATAGCCGCGCCGCTCGTAATACGCCAGCAACTCATGACGAACGTTAATCACTGTCATCCAGATTTTAGTCACGCCCCAACGTTGCTGTACGGCGCTTTCTGCCTGCTGCATAAACTGTTTGCCGATGCCCTTGCCCTGCAAATGCGGGCGCACCACAAACATCCCCAAATACGCCGCATCTTGCTGCTGCTTCAAATGCACGCAACCGACGATTGCCTGATCCTGCAAACACAACAAAATAAACGATCCGGCAGCGGCGATCTGATCGCGGATTTCATCTGCATTGGTACGCACGCCCTGCAACAAGTCCGCCTCCGTCGTCCAGCCCTGACGACTGCTATCGCCACGATAAGCGCTGTTGACCATAGCAGCAATCACGTCCGCATCCACCAGCACCGCATCACGGAAAGTAAACGCAGCCGTCGTTGAACCGACATCAGCAGCATCGGGATGGACATGAATATCGGAAGGCGTATCGGGTAAAGAAGTAGTCATCAATGGTATCGCTTTTAGTAGATGATGGAAATCGGTGAAAGAGTGTATCGCGCTAAGTCAAATCCAACAAAAATCATATACTCCACAATTTTTTACTTGAAATAGGGGCGGATTCAAGTACGAAGAGCAACATTGAATAAAAAGTCAAAGGGTCAGATGCGATAGCATTCTGCCTTTTGACCAGCCAGTCGAAAGTTGC